>CAKRVU010000022.1 GCA_934408835.1 uncultured Oscillospiraceae bacterium
TGTATAATACAGTGTATAATAAAGAGGAATAGTATTTTCTGAAATTTGCCGAATAGATGGGAGCGTCTATGGATTTATCCATTATACTGATCAATCATAATACCAGACAATTGACCGGACAGACGGTAGAGTCCATTCTGGACACGGTAAAAGACCTCACTTATGAGATCTTGGTCATCGACAATTCCTCGAAAGAGGAGGAGGTTTTTTTCTGCGAACATGAAAAAGTACGGGTTTTTTCCGGGTTGCCTAATCAGGGATTTGGTCATGCCTGCAATGAGGCGGTCAAACATGCGCATGGAGAGTATCTGTTGTTTTTAAATTCGGATACGGTAATTCATGAATCCACATTAGATCAGGCATTTTCTTATATTTATGCCGATGACTCAATCGGCATGCTAGGTGTGCGGCAACTGTTGCCGGATGGCAGTTTAGATCATGGTTGTAAACGCGGATTTCCGACCCCGATGACTTCTCTTTGGTATTTTGCCGGTCTGGATCGAGTGTTTCCGAATTCCAAACGATTTGGGCGTTATCGGCAGACCTTTGTGCCGGAGGACGCTGTTGCCGACGTCGATTGCGTGTCAGGCGCGTTTATGCTCCTTCCGCGCGGCGTATTTGATGAAGTGGGCGGGTTTGACGAGCAGTTCTTTATGTACTGCGAGGACGTTGATCTTTGTTATCGAATCCGTGAGGCGGGTTACCGAATCGTTTATTATGGTAAGGTCTCCTTCACCCATTTGAAGGGGCGCAGTGGAGTTAGCAATCCCAATATATTATTTCATTTTTATCATTCGATGCGAATCTTTTACGATAAACACTATCGGGACAAATATCCCGCTATTGTTACCGGAATGGTTCATTTGGGAATCTCGGCAAAATATGCTCTCGCAAAGAGGGGGTTGCGAAAAAAGGAGAAAACCCGTGATTGATATTTTAATGGCGGTTTACAATGGTGAGCGTTTTTTGGAAGAACAACTAGAATCCATCCTTGCGCAGAGCTGGGACGATTGGAGACTGCTCATTCGGGACGATGCCTCCACCGATGGAACTCCGCAAATATTGCAGCGCTACCGCGATCGATATCCGGAACGAGTGGTTCTGTATTGTAATTCAGAAAACACAGGGGCGCCACAAAAGACGTTTTTTCAACTGGTACAGGATTCTACCGCACCTTATTTGATGACTTGCGACCACGACGACGTGTGGCTTCCCGATAAAATCAGCCGAACATTTGAGAAAATGCAGGAATTGGAAAACCGTTGGGGGAAGGAACTGCCGCTGCTGGTGCATACCGATTTGCAGGTAGTGGACGAGGAGCTGCACCTGATTTCACCCTCTATGATCAAAAGTCAGAACCTGAACCCGAACGCCAACACCTTGCGTGATTTTATCGTGCAAAATCATGTGACAGGATGCACCATGTTGTTCAACCGCGCCCTAGCGGAGGCGGCACCGACTCTACCGGTGGAAGCACTGATGCATGATTGGTGGTTCGCCTTAATAGCTGCTGCGTTTGGAAAAATCGGGTTTGTTGAAGAACCGACCATACTGTATCGACAACATGGCGGCAACCGGGTGGGAGCTAAGTCGGTTTCTCAGATGAGCTTTCTTGCCAGTCGGGCGGCAAATCGCAGGGAACTGAAGGAGGCAATGGAAAAGACCTATCGCCAGGCGGCTGCATTTTTGAGGGAATATGAATCAAAACTCTCTTTGCAGCAGCGCGAACTGTTGCGTCAATACAGCACTCTGCCAAGCCGCAGCAAGGTGGGTCGCATGTGGACCTTGTGCAGGGGAAATTATTTCAAATATGGATTTGTCCGCAAGCTCGGGCAATTGCTATATATTTAAAAAGATAAAAAAACACAGGAGGAATAGAAGAATGAAAGGGATTGTACTAGCTGGTGGAGCCGGAACGCGGTTGTATCCATCAACCATTGCTTGTTCGAAACAAATTTTGACGGTGTATGATAAACCGATGATTTATTATCCGGTATCGACCCTGATGCTTGCAGGAATTCAGGATATTCTGATTATTTCTACGCCAAGAGATATTGTCTTTTTTGAGCAATTATTTGGTGATGGCTCCCGTTTGGGCGTACACTTTTCTTATGCCGTTCAGGAGCAGCCGCGCGGACTGGCGGAGGCATTTTTGATTGGCGCTGATTTTATCGGTGATGATCATGTTTGCCTTGTTTTGGGAGATAATATTTTCTATGGATACCGTTTTTCCGAGAGATTGCAGGCAGCGGCCAACCGGAAGGAAGGCGCTACGATATTCGGGTATCATGTCAGCAACCCCCGCGACTTTGGCGTGGTGGACTTCGATGAGGACGGCACTGTCCTTTCTATTGAGGAAAAACCGCAGTATCCCAAATCCAATTATGCGGTTCCCGGACTGTACTTTTACGACAACAACGTGGTCGAGATTGCTCGTCAAGTAGAGCCGTCTGCTCGCGGTGAACTGGAGATCACATCGGTGAACAACGCGTACTTGGAAGCAGGCAAGCTCAAAGTGGAGCTGTTCGGTCGCGGAATGGCATGGCTGGACACTGGCACCCATCATGCGATGTTGGACGCAGCCAATTTTATTGAAGCGGTTCAGACAAGACAGGGACTTTATGTTGCTTGTTTGGAGGAAATCGCCTATCGGAACGGCTTTATTGATCGGAACGCTTTGCTAAAACAGGCGGAAAGCATGAAAAAAACAGAATACGGGCAGTACCTATATGCAGTAGCAGACATGGTACAACCGCAATGACAGGAGGGAAAAGATGCATACCATCTTGATTACCGGCGCAAACGGGCAGCTAGGAACAGAGCTTGGCAATATTTTAAGAAGCGGTCAATCGGAGCTTGGACCATTGCCGGATTTTTATAAGGATTGTCGGATCGTTGGCGTCGATATTGACCAGCTTGATTTATGCGATACAGAACGGGTGTTGAACTATTTGGAGGAGCTTTCTCCTGACGCTGTTATCAATTGTGCAGCTATGACTAACGTTGATCAGTGCGAGGAGAAGCGTGATTTAGCGCTGCGGGTGAACGCGATTGCGCCCCGAACGTTGGCAATGGGCTGTGAGCGTATTGGAGCAAAGCTCGTTCATGTGTCCACCGACTATGTGTTCGCCGGCGATGGGACTACACCTTATACGGAGTGGGACGTCTGTGCGCCGCAAAGCGCTTATGGTGCTTCCAAATTTCTTGGAGAGAGATATGTTGAAAGTTTTTCAACCCGCTATTTTATTGTGCGTACTGCGTGGTTGTATGGATATTACGGCAACAATTTTGTAAAGACGATTGCAAGGGCTGGGAAGCGGACAGGCGCTTTGCAGGTGGTGGACGATCAGCGGGGAAATCCGACCAATGCGGCGGATCTTGCCTACATGATTGCAAAACTGATTCCGATCGAGGAATACGGGATTTATCATTGTACCGGAAAGGGGGAATGCAGCTGGTACGATTTTGCTTGCAAAATCATCGAATTTTTGGGGATTGACGCTACGGTTTCGCCTTGCGCGACTGGCCAGTCGGAGCGGATTGCAAAGCGTCCGGCGTACTCGTCGTTGGATAACGCGATGTTCCGTTGTACCGTTGGGGACGATGTTCGTCATTGGACAGAAGCGCTGCGTTGCTTTTGCGAGCACGTGGAGTTAGAAGATTAGAAGAAGCTTGAAAAACGGAAGGGAGCTTGACGGTTGGTGCAGAAGAGAAAAGGCGGATTTTGAGCTTTTGCGCCTTGCGTTCAGCATGGCAGTTGCTCCGCTGCCAAAAACGGAGCCTGAAAAAGAAAGGATGAAAACGAAAATGAAAACTTATCTTGTCACCGGAGGAGCCGGATTTATCGGATCGAATTTTGTGCTTTATATGCTTGGAAAATACGATGATGTTCATATCATCAATGTGGACAAGCTGACATATGCCGGGAACTTGGAGAACTTAACGTCTGTGGAGAACCACCCGTATTATGAATTCGTTCAGGCGGACATCTGCGATAAAGAGGCGATGGAAGCTATTTTTGAGAAGAATACCATTGATTATGTGGTAAATTTCGCGGCGGAGAGCCATGTGGATCGCAGCATCGAAACGCCTGAAGTGTTTGCGCAAACCAATGTGCTCGGAACAGTGACCCTCTTAAATGTTGCGAAGAAAGCATGGCAGATTGGGGACGACCTGTATCGCGATGGCGTCAAATTTTTACAGGTTTCTACCGACGAGGTGTATGGTTCGCTGGGACCAGACGGCTTTTTCACCGAAACCACGCCGCTTGACCCGCACAGTCCCTATTCCTCCAGTAAAACTGCTGCTGACTTGTTTGTCAAAGCGTATGGCGATACCTTCCGCTTCCCGATCAATATTACCCGTTGTTCCAATAACTACGGTCCGTATCAGTTCCCGGAAAAACTGATTCCGCTGATGATTAACAACGTGCTGGCGCATAAAGAGCTTCCGATTTACGGGGATGGAATGCAGGTGCGCGATTGGCTGTATGTAGAAGATCACTGCAAGGCGATCGACATGGTGATCCGTAACGGTCGTCTGGGTGAGGTTTATAATGTGGGCGGACACAACGAACGCACCAACATTGTTATTGTAAAGACCATCCTTTCTTATATCAAAGAGCACATCGACCCGGAGGTAGGCGAGCATTTACTCAAGCATGTAACCGACCGCAAGGGACATGATCGCCGGTACGGAATTGCACCGGATAAAATCAAAGAAGATTTGGGCTGGTATCCTGAAACCACCTTTGAAGTCGGCATTCAAAAAACCATTCGGTGGTATTTGGAGCATCAAGATTGGATGAAACATGTTACAAGCGGTCAGTATCAGCAGTATTATGAGAAGATGTATCAAAACCGCTGAGCGGATATGAGGATGGGAGAATCAAAATGGGCAGATTTCATTTTCAAAAAACCGGGATTGAGGATCTTTATGTCATTGACGTAGAGCCGTTCGGAGATTCCCGCGGATATTTTATGGAAACCTATAATGAAAAAGATTTCCATGAAGCGGGGCTGACCATGCGGTTTGTACAGCTGAACGAATCCCGTTCGCGGCAGGGAGTTCTTCGCGGACTCCATTTTCAAAAACAATTCCCGCAGGGAAAGCTTGTTCGCTGTACCCGCGGGGAGGTGTTCGATGTGGCTGTAGACTTGCGACCTTCTTCAAATACCTATGGGAAGTGGCATGGCGTTTTGCTTTCGGAGGAAAATAAACGGCAATTTTATGTACCGGAAGGGTTTGCGCACGGCTTTTATGTTCTTTCTGAGGTAGCCGAATTTGTTTATATGGTGACCAATTTGTATCACCCGGAGGACGAGGGAGCGCTTTTCTGGAACGACCCGCAAGTTGGGATTGAGTGGCCGTTGATCGAGGGAGTGGACGTGTTACTGTCGGAAAAAGACCAGAAAAACCCGCTGCTTTGCGATTTAGACAAATAATGGAAAGGCGGTAGTTGGTTTGCTCAAAGCGTATTATGCGGATTTCAAACGGTATCTTCCCCTCTTGTTTACATTGACTTCCCGTGACGTCAAATTGAAGTATCGGCGCTCCATTTTGGGGATTGTCTGGAGTATTTTGAATCCGTTATTGATCATGATTGTTATGACGCAGGTATTCACCTATCTGCTTCGTGTTCCGCCGCCGGACGTCCCGTTCGCTGTCTTTTACATTGCGGGCGCTACCTTGTTCAATTTCTTCTCTGAAGCAACGAATATGTCGATGTCCTCGATCATAGGCAATTCGGCGCTGATTAAAAAGGTCTACATTCCAAAATATATTTTTCCTCTCGAAAAATGCTTGTTCTCTTTGGTAAACATGTTGTTTTCCATGATTGCCGTTGTAATTGTTATGAGCTATTATATTATAACCGGCGAAGTGGTTTTGAGCTTTAAAATATTTCTGTTTTTCATTCCAATGGGATTTTGCTTCTTCTTTACTGTTGGTATGAGTCTCATTTTAAGCGCGATGACTGTGTATTTTCGGGATATGCTCCATTTATGGGGCGTTATCCTTACCGTTTGGATGTATTTAACGCCAATCATTTACGGTGTCAATATTATCGAAAATACGCCTCTTATGTGGGTGGTGCGCTGTAATCCGCTGTATTATTTTACAACGGCGTTCCGTGATGTTTTGATTTACGGTGTTTTTCCGAGCACTGCCAACTTGTTGATCAGTTTCTTTTTCTGTATCGTAACGCTGAGCATTGGCGGTCTGATCTTTAAAAAGGCGCAGGATCGCTTTATTCTTCATATTTGATGGGAGGTTGCAACGGATATGGATACTCAATTGGATTATGCGGTGCAGCTTCAGAATGTGGAAATGCACTTTAATATGAGCAGCGAAAAACTGGACAGCTTGAAGGAATATTTTATCAAGATGATTCGCCGCGAGCTGTTCTTTCAGGATTTTGTTGCGCTCAATCAGATTAATCTTACTATCCCTAAGGGGGATGTGTTTGGAATCGTCGGTCTCAACGGCTCTGGAAAGAGCACTTTATTGAAGGTGATTTCCGGCATCTTAAAACCCACTGTGGGCACCGTAAAGGTCAACGGTTCGATTGCGCCTCTGATTGAATTGGGCGCGGGTTTTGATTTGGAATTGACCGCGCGCGAAAATATCTTCCTCAACGGCGCAGTGTTGGGCTACTCCAAAAAGGCGATGGAGGAGCGTTTTGATGATATCGTGGAGTTTTCGGAAATGAAGGATTTTCTGGACGCTCCCATGAAGAATTATTCGTCCGGTATGGTCGCAAGAATCGGCTTTGCCATTGCCACCATGACCCAGCCTGAGATTTTGATTGTGGACGAAATCCTTTCGGTCGGCGATTTCAGATTCCAAGAAAAGTGTGAACACAGGATTGCTAAGATGATGGAGGGCGGCACTACAGTCATCATTGTGTCCCACTCAATCGAACAAATTGAACGCCTTTGCAAGCACGTTTTATGGCTGGAGCATGGTAATATGAAGATGCTCGGCGATATGGAAACGGTTTGTGACGCATATCAAAACAGCTAGCAGGAGGATCAGAGATGAGCGAGATATATAATCGCCTGTATTATGAGAATTATGATGTTGGCGTCGGCAAGGTGGATTACCGCGACTCCAAATATACAAAGGGTAATTTGGGGCGAGTCGCCAAGCGAATTGTGGAGGATTGGCACCCGAAAACAGTGCTTGACGCCGGTTGTGCTATGGGGCATCTGGTTGCCGCGATGCGCGATATGGGTGTTGAGGCGTACGGAATCGACATTTCAGAGTATGCAATTGAACAGGTTCGCGAGGATATTCGACCATACTGTGCGGCGCAATCGTTGGATCAACCTTTTCCGGAACATTTCCCTAAACACTTCGACTTGGTCTTTTCCGCAGAAGTGTTGGAGCATATTTATGAAGAAAATATTGACTCTGTGATTGAAAATATCGGGACTTCCGCCGATGTGTTCTTGTTTTGCAGTACGCCGGACGATTTGGAGGATCCCACACATGTCAACGTCAGACAGCCGGAGTATTGGGCTAAGCTGATGGCAAAACACGGGATGTACCGTCGGGTAGATTATGATGCAAGTTTTCTCACCCCTTATGCGATGGCGTTTGTGCATCAGGATAATATTCCGCGTTTGGTCGAGGATTATGAGAGACGTTTACGCCTTTGTGATTGGGAAAAACAAAAATTGACGGCGACGTTTGAACGGGAAAAAGGCGTCTGGCAGGAGGCTGAGGCGACCAGCAAAGCGAAATTAGAGCAATTGCAGACCGAGTTAAACGCGACCATCGA
Organism: uncultured Oscillospiraceae bacterium; assembly: GCA_934408835.1. Taxonomy (GTDB): domain Bacteria; phylum Bacillota; class Clostridia; order Oscillospirales; family Ruminococcaceae; genus CAKRVU01. The sequence continues at coordinate 7,784 of CAKRVU010000022.1, forward strand.
GCAGCAGCGAGATCGTCTTGCTGATTATGCCTCTCAAATTACACAGTTTAAACGCGATCATGCAATCGCCGAGAGGACAAGAAAACAAGCGCAAAAACTTTCTCATGAGGTTGAGCGGCTGCGCGCCATCGAAAAGGCGTATCACGCTACTCGTACATCGTTTGCGTGGAAGTTGACAAAACCGCTTCGCGTTCTTATGGATTTCATGAAAAAAATATTGCACAAAGGAAAAACGGCGTTCCGCCTGTTCGGAAAGGGAGTCAAGAGCCTTGTTCGAGACGGTTTTAAGGTCACTTGGCACAGGGTGCGGCATCGTACCAATTCGTTATATCAGTTCCAGAAGTTTATGCAGCAAAACCAGATTGATGAAACCCAATTAGAACAGCAACGAACAGTTGTTTTTGATAGAGATATTACAATTAGTATTGTCGTGCCGCTGTATAATACGCCGGAAAGGTTTTTATCTGAGCTGATTGAATCGGTTCAGGCGCAAACGTATTCGAAGTGGCAGCTGTGTTTTGCGGATGGCAGCGATGCGGAACATGGTAAAGTAGGCTCTGTGGTTGCGTCATATCAGGAGAACGACGCTCGAATCCTTTACCAAAAGCTTTCGGGGAATCTTGGGATTGCCGGCAACTCGAACGCCGCCCTTTCGATGGCGACCGGGGAATATATCGCCTTGCTCGATCATGATGATATCCTTCCGCCAAACGCTTTGTTTGAATGTATGGTTGCTATCACCGAGCAGGACGCAGACTTTGTTTATACCGATGAAATGGTGTTCCAAGGGACTATCGATCATCCGACCTTTATCCATTTAAAACCGGATTTTTCAATTGATATGCTTCGTTCTCAAAATTATATTTGTCATTTGTCCGTCTTTTCAGCGGAGTTGCAGCGAAAAGTCGGCGATTTTTCGGAGCAGCATAATGGCAGTCAGGATTATGACTTAATTTTGAGACTGACCGAACAGGCCAAACGGATTGTGCATATCCCGAAGATTCTTTATTATTGGAGAAATCATGAGGGTTCTGTGGCGAGCGATGTGAGCGTGAAACCCTATTGCATGGAATCAGCCAAGAGAGCCATTTCCGATCATTTAGAACGAATGCATCTGAAAGGCGAGGTGGTTGACTCGAAGATTCTTTCGACCTATAAGGTCAACTATAAGATTGAAGGGGATCCGCTGGTTTCCATTTTAATCCCATCCAAAGATCACGTTGATGATTTGGAGATCTGTGTTTCCTCCATCTTGGAGCGTTCCGAATATTATCACTATGAGATTATTATTATCGAGAACAACAGCGAGGAGTTGCAGACCTTTGATTATTATGAGGGCTTGAAAAAGCGCGACTCCAGGATTCGCGTCATTTATTGGGACGGTCCGTTTAATTACTCCGCCATTAACAATTTTGGCGCTTCTGAGGCAAAGGGAGAATATCTGCTGTTGCTCAATAATGACGTTGAGGTCATTACGCCTCGTTGGATACAGGAAATGCTGATGTTTGCTCAGCGAAAGGACGTTGGGGCAGTCGGAGCCATGCTTTATTATCCCGATGATACGATACAACACGCTGGTGTGGTAATCGGTCTGGGTGGCGGCGCCGGACATTCTCATAAAGGGTTCCCGCGTGGCAGTTCTGGCTATGTCCACAGGTTGACGATTGCGCAGAATTACAGTGCTTGTACAGCGGCGTGCCTGATGGTTAGCCGCGACGCGTGGAATGTTGTCCATGGGCTGGATGAAAAATTTGCCGTTGCATTTAACGATGTGGATTTTTGCCTTCGTTTGCGCGAGGCAGGGTATTTGATTGTATTTACTCCGTACGCCGAATTGTATCATTATGAATCCAAAAGCCGCGGTTATGAGGAAACAGTGGAGAAAAGGGCGCGCTTTGGTCGGGAAAAACAATTGCTGCAAAGCCGTTGGAGAAACCTGATGTTGGAAGGCGACCCATATTATAACCCCAATTTAACACTAGATCGGGAAGATTTTTCGCTGAATATCCGTCCTGATTGAGGTTGTAGAACTAACTTTTATGGCACAGAAATCATAGCGGTCAAGAAGCGAACCTCGATAGGAGTACGCTTTACTTTGATTGCATGGTGAAAACAGAAAAGAGCGGGAAAGAACACTTTCTATTGTGTTTTTCTCGCTCTTTTTTGTAAGTCTTCACCAGACCGGGGATGTGAAAGTATGACTTCTTTCGGTTAGAACAGCTTTCGTCATGTTACTGTAAAGAAGCTGGAATTCCCCGCCCAATGATGGGATAGGAAGGAATAAAAATGAAAAATCCTGTCGGCAAAATGCGACAGGATCTTTGATGATGGTCGAGGTGACAGGATTTGAACCTGCGGCTTCTGCGTCCCGAACGCAGCGCTCTACCAAACTGAGCCACACCTCGAAATGAACACTATGACATTTATTTTATCAAAGCTTGAATCAAATGTCAAGCGAAACTTTCGGATTTTTTGCAAAATTTTCAGTTAAACTCTATTGCAAAAAATTGAACGACGGAATTTTGATTTGAAATAACGAGATTGTGGAGAATGAATCGCATAAAATTGGTTGACCATGACATGAAAGGTGAAATGCTGCTTCAAAAGGATTCGTTTGACCTGACGGGGGCACTACGTTGCAAAAAGTATTAAATTTTTTCATTCCTGTCATTTGTCAGAAAAACAGGTTGATGACAAACGGAAAGTAGGTTGAAACATGGAAGAAAAAAAGGAATTAC
>CAKRVU010000023.1 GCA_934408835.1 uncultured Oscillospiraceae bacterium
CATTGGGGCTGGGCGTATGCGATAAGCTTGCTATGCTTGAGCATGCTGTTTATTCGGTCATTTCACCCCGCGGCTGCGCCAATATTTTGTGGCGAGACAGCTCCCGCGAGCAGGAGGCGGCCAATATTTTAAAAATAACGGCGCCGGATTTGCTGAAATTGTCGGTTGCGGACGCGATGATTCCGGAGCCGCCCGGCGGCGCACAAAACGATCTGCATATGACCGCAGAACACATTGTTGAGTATCTGTTTGAAACGCTCAAACAAATTTGCAAAAAAGACCTTGCAAAGCTGTTAGAAACACGGTATAATAAATTCAGAAAAATAGGGGAATTTATACAGTAGCTTTATAATTGCGGCTCCCCGCGTTATAATATATCATTGTGCGCTTGCGCAATGAAACATGTTTAGAAAAACAGGAGGTAATGTATATGGTATTGGAAAAATTGAAAGGGATTTTAGTAGACCAACTGGATGTAGAAGAGGAGAAGATTACACCGGAAGCTTCTATTACAGAAGATCTGGGTGCGGACTCCCTTGACGTAGTTGATCTGATTATGTCGCTGGAAGAGAGTTTTTCGATCGAAATTCCAGATGAGGATATTGAGAGCATTAAAACAGTTGGAGACATTGTCAAGTATATTGAAGAACGAATCTAATTGCAAAAAAAGCGGCTGCACGAAAATAGGTGCAGTCGCTCTTTTTTATGGCGGATCGACATTGTTTCCGTTGGCGCCGTTGGTGTATTGCCTTGCAATATAACCGTTGATTCCGCGGTAACGGATATAAATCCAGGGGTCGCCGTTTCGGTTGTCGGCGACATCGAACAGGTCGCCGCGGGAAAGGGTTGCCAGCTTCGGGCTGTTCTTATCCGGCAGATTGCGCAAGGCCACGCCGTTTGCCGTCACCACACCGACAACATGCGGGTCATTGGCAACGTTGCTCCCATTGGCGCCGGTTGTATATTGCCGTGCGATATAGGCGGTTGTGTTCCAGGCAATCTGTATCCAGGAGCCACCGTTTAAGTCATTGAGCACTTGCGCGGGATCGCCCCGACGGAGCCGTCCGATAGCGCCGCCATACACGCTCGGACAATTCCTTACGATTAGAGTGTCGACAGTCACTTCTACCACCACCTCGTCGGAACGAGGAGGCTGGGTTGTTGAAAAGTCGATCAGGCTATTGTTTAAATCGACTGCACCGTTGATTCCGGCAACGCGACCGCTGCTGGTGTACTGATGGATATCCCGCGGCAGTGTTGTGTTGTAATTCTGGCGGTAATCCGCCAACCATTTGCTATACTCGTCTATTTTTCCGATGTCTATTCGGTTCAAAAACCAGTCAGTATTGGCATATACGCCCGCGCGGTATCCGTTTTGCTGTATTTTTTCACAAAAGCGGGTGCAAAGCGAGGTAATCTGTTCCCTTGAGAGGTTTTCTTGACTTTTATCCTCTATATCAAAGTAAACCGGGAGCGAAAGCGTTCGGGAGGCGAGAGCCCGCAAGCAGGTATCCGCCTCGCGTTCAGCCTCCTGCACCGTCTTTGCATAGGAGTACCAGTAAGCGCCGACCGGCAGTCCGACTGCAGTCGCACCGCTGTAATTTTCATCGAAACGCCGATCTTTTTGGTTGTCGTACATTCCAAATCCGGCGCGGATGATGGCAAATTCGATGCCGTTGCCGCGAACGGCATTCCAGTCGATGGATCCATTGTAGTAGCTCACATCAATTCCACGTTGCATGTTTGAAAAACTCCTTTTTTATTATCATAACGGAAACGAGAAAAAGTGTGAATCCAAAGGGGGGCACGGTCTCTCCGTCGAACCGAATGAAAAGGAGAATTAAAAAAACGGGGGAAGTTGCCGCGAGCAGAATGTCCGCCTTGCAGGGGGCGGTTGTTTTTTTTGATTTTTGGTGGCATTTTGCGGGAACAGGGCGTAAACGAAAAAAAGAGAGGGGTTTCTTCCTCTCTCGATGTCTGGCTCGAAGATACTGGGCGTTTTTGTTTTTGGGCGGCGAAATGGCAGGAACAGGGGCGTAAACGATAAAAAAGAGAGGAGTTTTCTCCTCTCTCGATGGCTGGCTCGAAGATATCGGGCGTTTTTTATTTTGGACGACATTTTTTTATGACGCAGTAAAGGGGGAAGATACGCCGGAGAACAAGGTTGCTTTTTCGCTGAACAAGGTGCGAAAGGGCGAGTTAAAAAGAGGGCAGGGTCGCCTCAGTCCCGAACGTGCGGTTTAAAAAGGAAAGCCATTCCAGGAACCACTCAGCCGCTGTGCGATTAGAGTCTGCAAGACCGCAGCCATGCTCTGCGTGCGGAAACAGTTTTAGACAATGGGGAACGCCGAAACGTTCGAGCGCCTCGGCAAATAGCACCGAATGTTCTGGCGAAACCGTCCTATCATCCAGTCCGTGCCACAAAAAAGTGGGTGGAGTCAGGGATGTAACCTGACGCTCGGCAGAAAGAAGGGAAGCAAGCTCTTCGTCTGCTCCCGAAAGGAGCGCCTGGTTGGTACCCTGATGGGGGCGATGGAGAAGGGAAACGACTGGATAGCAGAGGCAGAGAGCGTCGGGACGATTCTGACCGCCGTCACCGGAAAGGAGCGGGTGGTTCCAGAGGGTACCCAGATTGGCGGCAAGGTGCCCTCCTGCCGAAAAACCCATGACAAAAATCCGATTGGGATCGACGCCAAAATGCCGAAACTGTTTCCGGATGCTGCTCACGGTGCAAGAGAGTTGGCGCAGCGGCAACGCGTGGGCGGCATCCGGACCAATCCCATAAGAAAGGACAAAGACGCAGAAGCCGGCGCGGTAAAGAGCCATCGCAACGGGGTGTCCTTCCAAAACGCCGTACTTTTGATAGCCGCCGCCGGGGCAAACGATGGTTGCCGGGAGCAGGGGCGTTTGGGAGCCGGGTGTCGCAGAGGGGAGGTATGCAGTGACCTGCGCGCCCAGGACGGAAAATACTTCTTGTTTCAATGAACCGCTCACTTTCGCTTTTTCGATGAGAACACAGCGTCATAAACCAGCTTACCGCCCAGCAGCAGCGCCACGAAAAAGCCAAGGGCGCCTAGTGCCGGAATGCCAAACAGCTGCGGGTGCATTTGTGTTGTACAGATAATGCTCGAACCCATCAGCACGGCGGCAATGATGATGCAGGTAATCAGTCGGTTGACCATCGAATCAATCTTGTGCAGAGGCTCCTGCGAGCCAACGATTTCTAGATTCAGCTTAGTTTCCCCTTTGATTGCCATCTTTAACAGATCGGCAAAGGCAATGGGGATTTCCCGGCTTCGTTCCAACGTGCGATAGCTGTCCTGCGCCAATCGTTTTAGTTCTTTCGAGAGATTGAAATCGGTAAACAGATGGTCGGAAAGGTGCGAGGTGATGATTTGGAGCATGTTTACCTCCGGGCAGCAAGCGGCAAGGACGCCTTCCATTGTCAACACGCCGCGGGCAAGCATGGTGATCGAGGCCGGCATGCGGATACTGTGAACTCGTGCAAGCTCCAACAGCTCCTCAATCACCTTGGCGAGATCGATATCGGCAAGGTCGAGGTGAACATATTTTCGCACCAGCTCGTCTAGATCGTTATAAAGGGCAGTGTGGTCGATCTTCCCCTCAACCTCTCCAAGGGTGATAACGATCTCCTTCAATTCGTGAATGTCGCTTCCCGCCATACTGCGGATCGCCTTGCGAAACAGGAGACGGTTTCGCTCGTTTAACGATCCCATCATGCCCAAATCCAAAAAAACAATTTTGCCGTCTGACACCCAAAGGTTGCCGGGGTGCGGGTCGGCATGGAAGAAAGCGTCGTCGAAAATCTGCTTGCAATAGCTTTCGGCAAGCTTGAGACCGATCTCTGTCATGTCATATCCGGCTTTGGTTAAATCGGTTGTTTGATCGATTGGGATTCCGATAATCTGTTCCATTACCATGACGCGGGCAGTTGTCAGCGAATGGTAAACCTTGGGACATTTCACATACCGAATATCGCTATTTAACATGGAAAAGCGCTCGTTGTGCTCCGCTTCCAGCAGAAAGTTCATTTCCTGCTGCGCCACGACCCACATTTCTTCGATAACGGCAGAAAGGTCGACGGCGTCTGCTGCGCCGCCGACCAGTTTTAACAGCGGAAGGGCTTTTTGAATCAGGCGGATGTCCTCGGACATCATTTCATAAATCCCGGGACGCTGCACCTTGATTACAACGCGCTCGCCGCTTTTTCTGAGAACAGCGCGGTAGACCTGCGCAATGGACGCAGAACCGAGGGGCGTTTCGTCGATTTCAGAGAAAATCCGTTCCAGCGATTGACCGTATTCCTGTTCCATCAGTTTTTTTACCTGGGCAAAGGGAACCGGGCGAACATCGGCGCGCAGCTTTTGCAATTCGTTCAAATAATTTTCCGGCAAAACGTCCGACCGCATGGACATAATCTGCCCTATTTTGACATAGGTAGGACCCATATCTTCCAAAATCAGCCTGAGCTTCTGCGGCGTTAGCCCATGTATAATATCCCGCCGGCGCAGTACTGAAATCAGTTCGCGCAGCCGGGAACGGGACTTATTCCTCTGACTCAATGGAGGACTCCATCTCTGCTAACTTTCGTTGCAATTCCGCACGCTGCTCAGGGTTTAACTGACGCGCCTTTTCCAACAAATCCGATTCTGTCTCCGCAGTGCTTGAAGTTTTCGAGTCGGTTGAAAAGACGTCTTTGATATTGTGCTTAAGCTCCTCGTTTAACACCTTTCCCTGTTCCACTGTCAGCTCGCCTTTTTTCACCAGCTTCTCTACCAGCTGCTGCGAACACTCGGCGGTACTTGCCACCGCGCCGATTCCAGCCAGAACAATTTTTTTCATTTCTTCACTTAACATCATGATAAAGCCTCCTTGATTTGTGTCGTCAGTGCTGCGGGCTATGCTCCAAACGGAACCGCCGACAGCCGCGCAAATGCCGGTATCTTTCCATCTTATGTTGTTCCAAAAAGCGCCTTTTATGAAACAGAGCGCCCTTTTGATTTAAATGAGTATACCGGATTCATCCTTATTATACTACAGGATTTCAAAAGATACAACCCCGTTTTCCATATCTTTCCAATTCTTAGATCCGCTATTAAAAAAGGACGTCTTAAGGCTTTGACAGCAAAGCACGTCCTTTTTTACGACCCTGTTTATCAGACAACAGGGAGTTGCACGAAATCGCAGACATCCGCTTTATTTTTTGGAATTGCTTCGACCGAGAAGGTAGTCGGTGGTGACGTCGTAATAGTCCGCCAGCATGATGACTGCCCAGACGGGAATTTCCCGGACGCCCTTTTCATAACGGCGATAGACTTCCCGATTGCAGTGAAGCATTTCGGCAATTTCTGCCTGCGTTTTATCGTGGTCAATTCTTAAATCTTCAATTCTTTGAAAAAACATGACGTCCTCTCTTGATAGATTTTGATTTCGGCGGATGGTAGAACTGTTGATACAACTGTGAGATAGCAAAAAGAGGCGATAACGATGGCGGAGGATTGTTTGGAGCGCGTTTGGATCGGATAACTGTAAGAGCCGTCTTGCAAGCGGGGGCAAAACGTTTCCAAGTCGTTACCGTTTTACCAAATGCGGACGGCGGCGTGACGGCGGCGCGTCTTTGCGAAGGGAAGCTTGTTCAGACCAAATCGAATCCGGTGAAACGATTGTTGCTAAACACTGCTGCTGAACAAAGCAGGCTTGAATCGGCGGCGCTTATTTTGGATTGCTCGCGTTTTTTATCGCTCACTTCGACCTAAGATATAATCGGTTGTGGTTTGATAATAATCAGCCAGCAGCATCAGCGCCCAAACAGGCAGTTCCCGTTTTCCACACTCGTAGCGGCGGTAAACCTCGCGATTGCAGTGTAAAATCTCTGCAATCTGCCGTTGTGATTTATTTTGTGCCAGTCGCAGCTCTTTCATTCGCGGAAAATAACAGGGTTTTCTTGCCATACTCATCCTCTCACCTCCTTTTTCAGTCGTTGGAGCGGAAGCCTCTGTTGTAACAGTACGGCTTCTGCTTCGGTTCGGGACGACTGATTTTTGAAAAAAGCGGGGGCTTCTACTTACTATGCTACCATTTAGCCAAATTTTAACGGCAAAAAGCCACTATTATGTCGCATACTTTCAGGAGGCGGCTCTGGTTTTTCGCAGAACGCGGACAAACCGGAAAGAAAAGCTTGCAAAAAGAGAAAAAATCCGATACAATAGAAAGAAGAAAAAACATTCCGAAAGCGAGAAAAGGAGCAGGTATGAAGCTGTTTGATATTTTGGGACCGATTATGGTCGGCCCGTCCAGTTCCCACACCGCGGGCGCGGTCAAAATCGGACTGGTCACAAGGAAATTGTTGGGTGAACCACCGGTATCGGCGGACATTTTTTTGTACGGTTCCTTTGTTGTGACAGGGGTCGGACACGGTACTGACCGGGCGCTGGTAGCCGGGCTGCTTGGTATGAAGCCGGATGATATGCGGATTCCAGACAGTTTTACGGCGGCAAAGGAAGCCGGACTTACCTATTCCTTTGGGGAAGCCGACTTAAAAGAGGCGCATCCAAACACGGCGGTCATTCGCGCGAAAGGGGCTTCGGGGTCGCAAGTCTCGGTAGAGGCGTGTTCTCTCGGCGGCGGTCGGATTGAAGTGCGAAAGCTCGATGGGATAGAGACCGTTTTTGATTTTGAGTACCATACGATGATCGTGTACAACGAGGATAAACCGGGGTATATCGCGCAGGTAACAACGGTTCTCGAGCAATGGAAGGTCAACATTGCGACCATGCGCCTTTGCCGCAGCGTCAGGGGCGGCGTGGCTGTCATGGTGCTCGAATGCGATGAGCCGATTCCAGAAACGGTCACCAATTATATTTCAGTTCTGCCTGGAATTGTTAAGGTCAGGACATTGAATCTGAAGGAGGAAGCAGATGTTTGAGTCGATATCGGAGCTGCTGGAATTGGCGGAAAAAAGCGATCTTGCGGCGTGGGAGCTGATTCAGCAACTGGACGCGCAGGAACAGGGATACACAGTCGATCAGTCTCGGCGTCAGATGGAAGAACTGTATCGGGTAATGCGGCAGACCAACGCGGAATACGATGGCGATTTGCGTTCTAACAGCGGCTTGACCGGGGGCGACGGCGCTTTGATGGAGCAAGCTTTGTCAGGCGGTCGGCTGCTCGGCGGAGAGTATTTGAATCAAGTGATTGCGCACGCGCTCAAAACCGGCGAGAGCAACGCCTGCATGCGGCGGATTGTGGCGGCCCCGACGGCTGGCGCTTGCGGCGTGATTCCGGCGGTGCTCCTTCCTTTGGTTGAAATGGGGGAGATTACTGAAACAGAAGCGGTCGATTCGTTGTATATCGGCGCGGCGTTCGGGCAGGTGATCGCTTCCCGCGCTTCCATTGCCGGCGCGGAAGGCGGCTGTCAGGCGGAAATCGGAACCGCCTCGGCGATGGCTGCGGGACAGCTGGTGTATTTGCGCGGCGGCAGCCTCCGGGCTTCGGCTTCGGCTTGTGCGATGGCGCTGTCAAACCTGATGGGTCTTGTTTGCGACCCGGTTGCGGGTCTGGTTGAGGTTCCCTGTGTGAAACGAAATGTGATCGGTGCTGTTGGTGCTGTGGCGGCGGCGAATATGGCGCTTGCCGGGATTGTCACGCGAATTCCCGTGGATGAGGTCATTGACGCGATGGGCGTTGTTGGAGGGACGCTGCCTTCCTCGCTGCGGGAGACCGGAGAAGGTGGTTTGGCCGCGACTCCGACCGGGAAACGGTTTTCACGTTCTTTTTGCGGAAGCGCCCCGACTGCTAAGGATGACGGCGTTGCCGGAGGGCGGCCGGAATCGTAAATCAGAAAAAGACGGAACAAAAACAGTGAAAAGGAGGGGAGCCGGATGCTTCGGAAGGGAGTTGCGCTGGTGTTAGTCGTTTGCTGTCTGCTTTTGAGCGGCTGCGATTATGTGGGCACCAGTGTTGATACGCTGGTTCGTCCGCCCAACCTCAGCGAACAGCAGGAACAGATTTATGACGCGCTGGAAACGACTGTACAGCCGGGGAGCACCCTCAACTTAATTTCCCCGGAAAACGGAAGCTATCGGAGCGCGGTGATTCTGCACAATATGGACAGCGAGCCGACCGAGGAGGCTTTGGCGTTTTACAGCGCTTCCTCTCAGAGCACTATGGGGGATACCGGATTAAGGATTTGTCTGCTTGATCAGATTGAAGGAGAGTGGCGTGCTGTTTGGGACATCCCCGGCGAAGGGAACGATGTGGACAAAGTTCTCTTTTTTACCGATCATATGACCGATCACAATTACATTCTGATTGGATTCACGCCGAAGGAGGACGGACAACAAAAAACCTATTGTATCTACGATTATGAAGTGGGTTCTTTGCAGCAGTGCGCCGTTGGAGAGTATCAAATGTTGGAAGCGTTTGATATTGACGGCGACGGTCAGGAAGAAATCATCACCGTTTCCTATCAGGAAGAGAAGTCGTTGGTACAGGACTTTTCCACTACCGCGACTGTTACACGGGTTCAGCAGGGGCAATTTATTCAAAGCGCTCCGACGGTGATGGCGGGGAAGGCGATCAGCTATAATACGGTGACAAAGGATCAAAGCTCCTTTGGTGCGCCGGCGCTGGTGATTGATGAACAGGTGTCCAAAAGCACATATGCCACTGAAATTCTGATCGGCGCAGGGGACGGTCTGCAAAATTTGATTTATCAGCCGGGGCACGATCTGTATGATCAGACCATGCGAACGCAGGTGCCGATTTCGTATGATATCAATCGGGACGGCATTATTGAGATACCGCAGACAGAATATTTGCCGGGATATTCCCTTTCTAGCAATTCGCCCCTTTATTTATCGAAATGGTATCAGCTGCAAGACGGAACGCTCAAATTTACGACGCTGGCTTATGCAAATTACTCGCAGGGGTACGGTTTGCTGCTGCCCTCTTCCTGGGAGGGACGGGTCAGCGCAACCAACCTGCTGCAAAACGACGAGCTGCGGTTTTTCGTTTACCATGGAGATTTGGAAGATCAAAGCGAGCCGATTTTGAGCTTGAAAACTGAGACAGTCAGCAATATTGCTGTCAGCGGTTTGCCGGAAGGGTACTTTGAGGTGGCTACCATTGGACAGATGGTATATCTGGCAAAGCTGTACCCGGTAGCGGACCCTGCGCTTGCGCTCACGCCGGAACAGGTGAAGAGCCAATTTGTCGAGATGTATGTTACAACAGACTGAGGAGGAAAAAGATGAAGCGGATATTGGTTTGTGAGGACGAGGATACGATTCGCGATTTTGTGGTGATCAACCTGAAACGATCGGGGTATTTTGTGGAGGACGTCTCTTGCGGTGAGGACGCACTCGCCATCTTTGAAGAGCGGGAGGGGGACTTTGACATTGCCCTTTTGGACATTATGATGCCCGGAATCGACGGCTTTGAGGTGTGCAAGCAGCTTCGTGAAAAAAGCGCTACTATCGGTATTATCATGCTGACGGCTAAGACGCAGGAAATGGATAAAGTGCGCGGGCTGATGTTAGGTGCGGACGATTATATTGCAAAGCCGTTTTCTCCCTCCGAACTGGTTGCGCGGGTGGACGCGGTTTACCGCCGCGTCAGCATGATGCAGCGGAACCCGAACGAAGCTGAAGTGATTGAATCGGGACCGTTTGCCTTTCATCCCAAAAGTCGGATTTTGACCAAAGAAGAAGTTCCGATTGATTTGACGCAGGTGGAGTACCAGATGATGGAGCTTTTTATGAGAAACCCAAATGTGGCGTTGGAGCGGGTTAAGATTTTGCGGCATATCTGGGGAAAAAACTATGTCGGCGACGTCAAGATTGTCGACGTCAATATCCGGCGGCTGCGCATGAAAATCGAGGATGAACCCTCTGCGCCGAAGTATATACAGACGATTTGGGGCTTTGGCTATAAATGGATGGGAACGCAGCAACCTAGCAGGTAACGGCGCGTTGCTGTCGTTTGATTGGGGTTTCGGATGAGAGTATGCCTAGCCCGATGAGGTGAGCTTTTGGGGAATGGCGGCGCTGTCGTTTAACCGGGTATTTGGAAGGGCGCATGCCTAGCCCGATGAGGTGAGCTGTTCGGGAATGGCGGCGCTGCCATTTGACCGGGCATTTGGGTGAGCGCATGCCTTGTCCGGTGATGTAAGCTGTTCGGAAAGGACGTCACGGTCTAGTTGCTGATTTTAATAGCGGGGATTGTTACCCGTCTGGCGCCTTTTGGCGCAGCGGTAAACATTGCCTGACCGGAGAGGAGGGACAACTCGATGAAAAAAGGGCGCAGCATCACCTTTCGGTGGCTGCTCAACACGCTTGGAATCATCACCCTGATTCTAATCATCGTCAATATTCTGTTTGATATCAGTATCAAAAAATATTTTTACAATGCGGCGGAGCAGATGTTGGTGCTCAGCGCCAATTCAAACTATCATATTATCCAGTTGACTTCTGAGG
>CAKRVU010000024.1 GCA_934408835.1 uncultured Oscillospiraceae bacterium
GGTGAAATTTCCACCGGCTGATCCGAGCACACTTCTTCTACAATCTTTACCTTCTTCCACTCGCAAAGCATTCTCAAATAAATTATCCACATTTACAACCGCCGAAAAACTCGATAAATTCAAGGTTCTTCAATAGATAAAGAGGTGTAAATCGTGTGAGTTAGTAACAAATCAGTAACACGATTTTACCATAGTATTCCATTATTTTTACTATTCTACACGGTTTCCGTTGACACCATTGGTGTACTGCCTGGCGACATATCCATTTTGATTATTCCACCGAATGTACATCCAGGCGTCACCACCTCTGTCATCCGCAACGTCAAACAAGTCTCCGCAATTTAAAGTTGCCAGCTTCGTACTGTTTTTATCCGGCAGATTCCGCAGAGCCACCCCATTTGCAGTCACTTGACCTACAACATGCGGATCGTTAGCAATGTCTGTCCCGTTTGCGCCGGTGGTGTATTGTCTAGCAACATATCCGCCATTACCGTAATCTACACGCACCCAAGAGCCACCGTTCATATCGTCCAAAACCTTTAAACCCTGTCCAGCCGCAACAGTCCCAATCACTGCACCATAGACATTTGGCGTGTTCCGCACATGTAATGAAGCTACTGTAGGTTCAATGACAACCCCACCGGAAGCGGGCGCGGACTGTCCGTTGATTTCACCGGGAAAGTTGCGGGTACACCGGTTCAAGTCTACCCTACCGGAAATACCGGGAACGGTTCCACTACTAGAGTATTGATGAATGTCCCGGGGCAACGTCGTATTATACGTCCTGTAGTCGGCAAGCCATTTGGTAAAACGATCGGTACGCGCCTGATCAATCCGGTTGAGATACCAATCGGTACTTGCGTAAATTCCGGCAAAGTATCCCGCCTGCTCTATCCTTTCACAAAAGGCAATACATAAATCTGTTATGGTTCCTTTTCCGAGTGCAGCTTGACTGTTATCCTCAATATCGAAGTAAATAGGAAAATCGAATTGTTTTCTGGCAATTGCTTTGAGGCATGTTTCTGCCTCTCTTTTGGCTTCTTCTGTGTTTTTTGCGTAGGAGTACCAATAAGCGCCGACAGGAACCCCCGCCGCTTTTGCACCGTTGTAGTTGGTTTCAAACCTTGTGTCTTTTTGACTGTCGTACATTCCGTAACCAGCACGCAGGATGGCGAATTCCACCCCACTTGTTTTGACTGCTGCCCAGTTAATAGTCCCATTGTGATGACTCACATCAATTCCATACATAAAAAAATACCTCCAAAAAGAAAAAACATCCCGAAAAAGGATGTTGACAAATTGATCAATCAAAGATATAATAATAGCAGTTGGAACGTTTCCATTAGTCCTTGTAGTTATTAATCATAATAGAGTTTAAGATCGTAACATGAACCGTTACGGTCTTTTCTCTTTTATGTAACAACTTTTGCAAGAGAGCTAATAGCATATCCTTCATGATATCACCTCCTCTCACCCTAGTTCTAAAGAGAGTTAGATGGGGAGGTTTATCACAAGGACTACATCCCAACTGCTGATTTTTAGTATACAATATTTTACAAATTCTGTCAATCTGACAAGTAAAATACTTTATTCATGATAGAAACTGTCTGAATAAACAGAATTATATTGAAATCACATGGACTTTGAATTTGCAATCTATAACGCTTTGTTATTTTATTCTGATTGATTATAGTTATAAACTTGTTCCAACAACTCACTCATCTTTTGATAATGTTCGAAGAGAAGGTCGCTAAACAAATCAATACCGGCAGAAAAATTATTTAACGCTCTGCAGGGATCTGACATCGCCTGGCTGATCACCAAACTTAAACTGGCCAACTGTTCTGCTTCTAGGGCTAAATCCTCTATTTTTTTCTTTATTTCAAACATAAATAAATACTCCTTTCAATTTCCATTGACAAGGATCCTTATCTGATGTAAAATAGACCTCAGGTCGGCCTGTATCAGGCAACCTGCTGTAATTGAGTGTTTCGTTGATCTCTTGGGTGGAGGGCGAAACACTATTTTTTTAACTATGATAGATTTTTTAATGCCTCTTGGAATAATTTCAGATTTTGCAAAACTTATTTTTTAACATAAAATTCTAATTATGTTACACCGGGTTCTGATAGGCTGACTACCGTGAATATTGGCTGTTGGTTAGCCTTCCTTTTGTGGACGTTTCCTCATCTGTTTCTGTATCCACATATATGATAGCAGATGTTGGTAGAAAAATCAAAAGTTTTTTGATTTTTATTATGTGACCTATTTTACTGTGAAGTCATTTGAATTTTATTAGTCAAGAACAACCCCCATACTGACAAGCGGTGCAAATAAGTCGTTACAAGGATGACGGATAGAAATGTTTTCAAATAATCGGCAAATAAAGGCTATTGCCGCAGCGTAAAGCTTATGGCAGTTGATTTTTTATATATTTCATTTTTGAGTGCGGTTGCTGTTTGTTGACCGTCAATTTTGTGAAATGCGTGTTGACCTTCGCTGCAGCACCCTTTTTCGCTCTTGAATTGTCTTTGCAACTGAGTAATAATGATTATCATTCAAACCGGTGTGCATATCATCCTATCGCATATTTTTTGCCGTTGAAGCTTTTAGCGTAGTGCGGATACAGTAGAACTGTAAAAACATTCTTTGTCTGGATGAAAGTACCCTGTGTTGTTTCAACGCCGGAAGATTTGCTAACCTCTCTTATTTGGTCATTTCGTCCGGTTCAATTTCACCTATTTTGATACGTTATGCTCCTATTGTAACGTGATATAACAAAAAAATCGAACCGCCGCAAGCGGTTCGATTTAAATCATTCTAAAGAATTTTTATTTGGATTTTTTCATTTTCAAAGTTACAATACCTGCGCCACATGCAACTACAGCGATGATGCCAATAATCAATAAGGTAGTTCCCATTGTGTCACCTGTTGTCGGGTTGCTGCTGTTAGTAGCATTATTGCTGTTGGCGTTATTTCCATTGTTAGCATTGTTGCTGCTAGTCGATTTCGCCAACATATAATAAGAGAAGTGGTTGGTTTGGAACTGGATAAATCCGTTATTCACGGTAGCATTGCAATTGTTCAGGTTGGTTCCATCAAAATGAAGAACTGTATTGTAATCATTATGAAGCATAGGAACGGAAATGGTTGCGTTACCATTTAGGCTTGTAATATGATTTCCATCCTGATCAATCAAATTGATATCCAATACTTGCACATCGTTGTATCCGGCAGCAGTTGCAGCCGCAACGTCTTTAGCAACATTAGAAGAGCTTGAATCTACAGCCTGCACTTCGAATGCAACGCTGGTGACATTTGAAGGAAGTGCGTTTGCTGGAATTTCCATAGAAACAGCAGATGTGCCGGATCCGATGGTCAAAGTAGTTGCTACATCAGCGACCACTGTCTTCTGATCGCTTTTTCCATAGTCGGAATAACCGGATGTTACAGCAGATACGGGAATTACAACTGTCATTGCAACCGCTGCGGCAACAGAAAGAACTGACATGAGCATTTTTTTGATTTTCATAGACATTACCTCTTTCATAAATTGTGTGAATGATAAGACAGCGATCTTGACTGCTTATGTCTTTTATTATAATAGATTTTAAAATTATGTCAAGCTTTTTTCGCAGTATTTTTGATTTGTTTTAATTTTTTCGATTGGTTTAAAAAATTTTTGTTGATTATGACGTATACAGTCGATTTGTTCAGAAAGGAAGCGGAGAGGTACAAACAGACAACTTCATTTCTATTAGTTCAGACGCTGTTTTCTCCAATTGTTTCTTGAAAATCGCAAGCTTTCAAAACGGATGGCAGATAACCGGAGGCGGAGGCTACAAATCGAAAAGGTTCGTATGCGTCCCTTCCGGGAATATCCAGCAGGTATGGAAAAGCGAGAAACCGCGTTTGATAATCACGGACAAAGTCTAAAATACCATTCTGTATTTCTGTAATTGTCGTCTGGTTGCGAATTTCCGGTGGCTGGAGAATTGGGATGGGCGCGCCATTTTCGGAAAAGCCAAAAGATTTTAGAGAACCCTCGGTGGAAGTGAGCAAAAACTCAAAATAAATATTGTGTTTGGCTTTGGCATTGTGAAACGCCAACAGGTCGATGTTTTGGGCTGGACCGAAAAGATAGGAGACTAATTTGTTGCAGGCAAACAGATGGACGGACGATTCCCAGTCGTCCGATGTGGGGGTATTGCTTCCGGCAAGAATGCCGATGATGTTGCAGGGAAATTTCCAGATATATCGAGAAAGATAGGCTAGTGAAACAGCGCCGCTGCCGGCCCAGCCAACGTCGATTGCCAAAATATTGCCCGGATTGTTCAGAATCGGTCGAAAATATTTCTGTGCGGCCTCCCGTTCTGTTTGATAGGCATTTACCACACAGGACCAATTTTGCTGCAAAAATGAGATCAGTTGTTTGGCATTACCATGCGTTAACAATTGGTTTTGCCAATCGTCGGATTGGTTTTGACGCAGGAAATTCAATTCCATTTGATCAAGAGCTTCTCCGAAGGAACAGCCGGTTCCTTCTTTGTGAGTGACAAATCGCCGAAAGTAATCGGTTTTCATCTCTGTGGCAACCAGCTTGAGAGAGGCAAACCTGGAATAATAAACATAGCGGGTCGTTTCATTTGGATATAGCTTATCATACACCTTTTTCAAAATAGCGCCGTCGCGTGCCAAAAATAACAATTGATCGGCTTGACGTTCTTTTGCTACACGGTGAATAAACTGGCAATACCCTAACACAACGATACCGCCTACGGCATATCCGTATTCGTAGGGTGCGGAATAGGAGGATAGACCGGAGCAAAATTTGGCGTTGACGACGCCGCAATAGGCGGAGCGGAATATCGGAGACATTTGAGTGGGTCGATGAATATTTCCGGTTTCAGAGATATTTGGAATTTGAAAGGCGGCAAATCCGTTTTGACGCGCCATTTTGATATCTGAGACCGGGTGATCTCCGATCATCAGTTTAGACGCAGAGGGTGGCAGGATTTGATTGACCACAGCATATAAAGAGCCGTTATGTTTCGCCTTTCGAAGGCTGCAGGAAGAAAGAATTTTGATAGGGGCGGTATATCCATTCTTTTGGAGCAGCAGTTTTAGGAATTCTTCCGGATAATAAGTGTCCGACAGCGCGAAGAACGAATGCTGTTGCTGTTGTAACAAGTTAAAGAGGCGCTTCATATAAGGGTTTTCGTAGCACAGCGTTTGCTCTGTTTCCCATTCGCAGGCAAGAGCTTGCTCCGCCGAGAAACCAGTCAACTGTTCAAACGCTCGGTAAATTTCAGAGAGGGTTACTTCATCTGTCCCTTCCGCATTCCTTTTTTCCTGTCTGGCTCTTTTCTCCGCCTCGATTCGAAGCGCCTTGAAGTTGGGATACCCCAATTGTTCTCCGACAAGATAAAACAAATCAGTAGGATGCTGCAAAGGGCGAAGCAGAAGCGTATCAAAGACGTCAAATGCGATGATGTCGTAATCTGCGAATTCGGACGCTAATTGTTCCGGCGGCGGCAATTGACAAGACGAGGACTCTCCCAATACAGGGTGAGTGGTTTCTTTTCGTCGGGGTTGGTAACGGGGCACTCTTTTTAAGATATGAAATTGAAACTGAAACTGCAGCAGATGGAACCAGGATAAAAGCGGAAATATTTGATGTCTCTTTTTATGGGCGTTTACATAGCTTTCATATGCGATAGAAATTTCAGGATGACTGGAAACCAGCTTTTCATACAACGCCTTTTTAGCTTGCCGAAGTCGATTGAGCATGCGGGTACTTCCTTATTTTTTGTAATTTCTATTTTCATAGCGGATTTTTCTGCGCAAAAAGGAGCGGTAGAAAAGAATCGATACCATTACCGCCAACAGGATGAGCGAAATCTCCACTATGATGATGATGGCACTTAACTGATCCTTTTGGGCGGAATTGACTGTAATATGGCAGATCAGGTTGATGGAACCGGTTGGATCGGAAAGTACGACGTCGGTTTCGCCTGGAGTCAGCGCTTGGATTTGATAGGAGTTGTCTATTGACGCAACAGAAGAATCGGATACGGTGGGGGTCAGTCCTTGAGGGACAACGTCCGTTCCGTTTTGCGTAAATTGCAACGAGGTTGTTTCGCCAATCTGCATGGAAATATCGTTGTTGGAAAGCTGGAGGGAGGTTGTTAGCGGGTGCAGTTCGGTGCTTCCATATTTGATTGTAAGATCTAGACTGTTTTGTTCCACTGCAATCTGGTTTTCGCCGGGAGAAAGGTAGAGCGCGCCGGACGCATTGATCTTGCCGGACGGAGAGACCAGCAGGAGAGTATATGTTCCAGGGGTTAAATCCTGATAAGAAAAGGAGCCGTCCTTTTGCAGCTCCGCATTGGGCGAGGGAACGATTAGGCTGTTCGATAGGAGCTGCAGCATGCCGTTATTGATCGGTTTTTCGCTGATGTCATAAAGAACGCCGGATACGGAGGCGTTGGGAACAGAAGCGGTTTTTGTATAAGATACCTTGACGGTACAGGAGACGATATCGTCTGTTTTGGGAATAAACGCGGTGATCAGTGCAATCCCCTCCGCGACAGCGGTGATATGACCGCTTGAAGACACCTTTGCGATTTTGGTATCGGAAGATTGATATTTTATTTGAGAAGGGGTATAGGTGTCCGAAATCAGTATTGCGGAAGAAAGATCGAAAGAATCGCCCGGCGCCAGGAGGATGGTATCGGTTTCCAGCGTCAACCCTTCTGGAGCTGTTTCCGCAGCAAGGGCAGGGCAGACAAAGGAAAACAGGAACGTTAGCGAAAGGAGCAGGGCAGTAGCATATTTTAAGTGTTTCATATTGACGCCTCCATAGAAGGTATTTTAGTAACGGAAGAAACCGGGATTCCATACTGTTCCACAACGATAGGGAGCACCTGATCAATTTGATATTTTGGGGGCAATGACGTGTGCTCTTGCAGCCTTTGATAAAGGGTGCGGTCGAGGTAAAGACGACGTATTGTTTGAGCCAGTTCTTCTGGTGAATCCGGTTCAAACAACAGCGCATTGAGCCGGTCCTGCAACAGGTCGCAATGCCCTTTGACGCGGGTTGCCAAAATCGGGAGACCGCAATAAAGGGCTTCCATAATATTGAAGGGAAGTCCTTCGGAGCGGCTGGTGCTGATGAGGGCATCGGAGAACCGATAGATTCGATTTAAGTTGTCTTGCTCTTTGGCAAACAAAACAGTTTCAGAGAGGTTCGCGTTGTTGACAAAACGGCGGCAATCCTCTAGCAATGCGCCGTCTCCAACGAGCAAAACTTTGAGCTGCGGGAGGTCAGAAAGGAGGGTCATCGCCTTTAATAGCTGGAGCTGGTTTTTTCGCCGCGAAAATTCGCCAACGGACAAGAGGATAAAGTCTGTGATGGAGTACCCGTATTTCTTTCGCTCTTCCAATAAAGCGACCGGCGAAAGTTGCGGGAACAATTCGGTGCAAAGTCCCATTCCGGGAATTTGATCAATTAATTTTGCCAGCCGGTATTTTTGGGCAATCTGAAAGTCCTCTCCGTTCATGACCAGCAGCTTGTCTACTGCGTCGGACGCTACCTTTTCAAACTGGCGTTTGCACCAAGAGGAGATGGAATGATTATCTGAAAACAGATACCCATGAGAGATATAGATCACGCGCGCAACGGGAATGCCGCTGTATTTTACGGCGATACGGGTCAAAAGACCGGCAAGGGTTGCGTTGCAAATAATCGTATGATAGCGTTCCGCTCGAATGGTTGATATCAGTCGCTTCAGCGTTTGCAGATTGGTTGGCGACCACGGTTTTTTTACAAACGGGAGATCAAACGAGTGGTCGATTTCCGGCAAAAAGGCAGCACCCTGCGAGAGGGTGTGTACTTCATAGCCATGTTGATGAAAATACCGCAGATACGGTCGGTGGAATCGGATTAGGTGGGAGGCGCGGGAGGCTGTAAATAATACCTTTGGTTTCATAAAGCTCCTTTCTGAAGTGCCAGCGACTTTTCGTAAGCGTCGCAAACCGTGTGGACGTCCCCGATCATTTTCATTTTGCCCTTTTCCAGCCATAGTGCTTGCTTGCATACTTTTTTGACCTGTGCGGTAGAATGGGAAACAAAGAGAACGGTTGTTCCGTTGCGGCGCATTTCTTCCATTCGCTTTTCGCACTTTTGGCGGAATTTGACGTCGCCAACGGCTAACACCTCGTCTGCAATTAAAATATCTGCGTCAACAAGAGTTGCGATAGCGAAGCCTAGTCGTGAAATCATACCGGAGGAATAATTCTTTAACGGAACATCTGCAAATTCCCACAATTCCGCGAAATCAATAATGCTTTCAAATCGCTTTTGGGTGAATTGGCGGGTATGACGATGCATTGCGCTTGCCAGAAAAATATTTTCCTTTGCGGACAACGAGCGGTCAAAGCCGCCGCTGATTTCGATTAACGGTGCGATCGAACCATGGGTGCGGATGATACCCTTAGTCGGCGTGAGGATTCCTGCAATCACTTTTAAAAGGGTGGACTTGCCTGAGCCGTTAACGCCGATTAGACCAAGGGAATCGCCCTGCTCCAGGGAAAAGGAAATGTTTTGCAGTGCCCAGAACTCATCAAAAAACAGCTTCCCCTTGACCAGATCAATCACATATTCTTTTAACCGCGTCTCCTTGTTCCGGCTTAAATTAAACATCATGGAAATATCTTCCGCATAAATGCTAAGCGGCATGGTAGCACCTCCTTTTAAATATATAAGATAAACTTTTTCTTCTTTTCCCGGAAAATGACCGCGCCGGCAATGAGGGTTAGAACACTGAAACAGAGACCGGCTATCAAAAGGGTTGGATCCGGTAATCTGCCGTCTAATACCAAGGTGCGCGCAATGGTGACGTAAATATAAAGCGGATTGAGATTCCAGAGGAACCGGAATGCCTGCGGAATAATCTCAATCGGATAAAAAATAGGCGTTAAATAGGACCAGATTAAGGTAATGATTCCGTATAAGTAGGTTAAATCCCGCAAAAAAGTGCCATAGGCGCTTAAAATCAGAGATAGCCCGGTAGAAAATAAGAAGACATAAAAAATCGGGATAGGCAATAGCAGAATGTATGGGGTAAACGGGACGTGAATCAACAGCATAACAAGAACCAGAGGGATGATAGAAAGGATTAAGGTAATCAGCTGGATAATGACACAGGAAATAGGGAAGATATATTGCGGCACATATATTTTTTTAATTAGACCGTTGTTAGATAATATGCTGTTTAACGCTTGGGATGTGGCGGTATTGTTAAAGCTCAGAAAAATGTAGCCCACCAAATAATAGACGGGAAAATATGGGATTTGTCTTTTAAACAGGGTGGAAAAGACAATGGTAATTACAACCATCATTAAAAGCGGGTTTAAGATGGTCCAGATGATTCCGAGAAACGATTTGTAATATTTCTTTTTAAAATCGCGTTTGACAATCTCTTTGAAAAATTCAAAGTAGTCAAAAAAATTATAAATTTCTCTTTTCAATGGGGCGTCCTCCCTTGCCGGCATGGGGGTTGCTGTCAGCATGATGACCGAGCGCCGGTTCGACATGATTTTATTGTTACAACTCTATTATACCTGAATCTTTCAAAAAAGTACATACCCTTTCAGAATCATTCCAAATTCAGATGGTAATACCACTGTTTCAGTTTGTTTAGCAGCGGGCGCGGGATGAGACCTACAACCAGTGGTTTGATTGCGTAGGGGATTCCCTTTGGGAAAAGACCGAGCTCTTTGAAAGCGTGGAACTTAATATTTGCCTCATCGATCCGGTAACGGTATTTCCTTCGGCATTGAGCGGCGGCGTCTTCTCGGTATGCATAATAAACAGTGGGAAGAGTCATACCGCGGGATCCGGCGAGGTACATGCGGGCAAATAAATCCAGATCTTCTGTGCGGCGGGTTTTTTTCAGGACGCGGTAACCGCCGACGCGGCAAACAGCTTCCTTTCGATATGCGACTGCGCCATGCTGAAAGGGGACGCAAAACAAAAAATCCTCTTTCTGCGGGAACAGAGGATAGTTTCGGATTCCCCAAACGCCATCTTCATTGAACAAGTGAATATTGCTCGAAAACAGATCGATTTCGGGATGTTCACTTGCCGCTTGACAAAGGGATGAAAAGCGACCGGGCAGAGACAAATCATCGGCGTCTTGCCGAATCAAAAAATTCCCCGGCGCCTGTTGGATACAGCGGTTTAAAGAGGCGGCAAGCCCTTGGTTGGTGTCGTTTGTCAAAATATGAATTCGCGCGTCCTTAGCCGCTTCCTCCTGAAGCCACTGCGCTGTATCATTGGTTGAACCATCGTTGCAGATATAAAAGTCAAATGCTGTATACGATTGACTGGTAACTGAGCGGATTGCCTGCTGTAGCGCCTGCTGTTGTGCATTATAAACGCTCATAATAACGGATACTTTCACAAGCAGTC
>CAKRVU010000025.1 GCA_934408835.1 uncultured Oscillospiraceae bacterium
CCAATCTGCCTCTGCAATCAGGGAATCGCAGTCTTCCATTGACTCTAGTGGAAAGCCGTGGTTTTGATAGAGTTTGAGGTGAAATGCGGCAGCGCCGGATAGTTTTTCAAGAGGGGAGAGGAGGAGAAGTTTGGCGGAAAATCCAAGCAGTCGCAGTCGCCTGGCAATCGCGATTCCGTCTCCACCGTTGTTCCCTTTTCCGGCCAGAATTAGAATGCGATGTTTTGGCTGGAGTCGGGGAAGAATTGTCGTTACAATTGCCTGCGCTGCATTTTCCATCAGCATTTCGGACGGGACGCCAAGTGTATCGATCGTATATTGATCTGCTGCGTACATTTCCTCTTTGGAAAGTATCTCCATTACAGTTGCTCCTTTCTCATCTAAAAAAGCAAGCGTTGATTGCAAAGGCGTTTGGATTGCCCGCAATCATCTTGCTTGCTTTTTCATACGCTGCCAATTTCAGAAGATGAGCCTCACCCTTTGATTCTTTAGAAAATGGGTTGGGCGTTTGACGGCGGTGTTTTATGCTCAACGGTGTTTGATGTTATGACACAACCGGGGCAATCTAAAACTTTGGCGAGCTGATTGCTATTATTCGAACATATCTTTGATCTTATCAAAGAAACCCTTCCGTTTATGATAGTTCTTTTCTCCGAGCAAATCTTCAAATGTTTTGAGCGCTTCTTTTTGTTGATTATTTAAATTTCGAGGGACTTCAATGGTGACGGTTGCCAGCATGTCGCCTCGTCCACGTTCGTGCAGACGAGGCACTCCTTTGCCGCGAAGACGGAAGACGGCTCCCGATTGGGTTCCTTCTCCAATATGATATTTTACCTTTCCGTCTATGGTGGGGACGGTGACATCCGCTCCGTTGACAGCCTGCCAATAGGTAATCGGCACCTCGCACAGGATGTCGTACCCCTTTCGATTGAAGATGGGGTCGGGACGGACGGTCACCGCAATGTTGAGGTCTCCGTTCGGACCGCCGTTGATTCCGGCATTTCCGCCGCCGGAGACCAACAGTGTTTGTCCATCGTCAATTCCGGCAGGAATGTTTACTTTCACTCGTTTCGATGTACTTTGCCTTCCTGTACCATGGCAGTTGGGGCAAGGGGAAGAAATGACAGTTCCTTTACCTCCGCAGCGGCTGCAGGTTCTGGTAGAGTTCACCATTCCAAAAGGGGTGCGCTGCTGCAGCTGAATTCGTCCAGTTCCGCCGCAGTCTGGGCAAGACGTTGCTTTGCTGCCCGGAGCCGCGCCACTGCCATGACAGTGGGAACAAGCTTCCATCTTAGATACAGAGACCTCTTTGCTGGTACCTTTGCAGGCGTCCATAAAGGGGATGGTGACGCTGGCAAAGACGTCTTCGCCAGCCCGCGGAGCATTCGGATTGTTCCGTCTTCCGCCGCCAAAGCCACCGAAACCACCGCCAAACATGCTGTCAAAAATATCACCGATATCAACGCCGCCAAAACCGGCACCACCATAGCCGCCTGCGCCGCCAAAGTTCGGGTCTACTCCGGCGTGCCCGAATTGGTCGTATTTCGCCCGTTTTTCCCGGTCGGACAACACCTCATATGCTTCACTGATTTCTTTAAATTTCGCTTCCGCCGTCTGATCTCCGGGATTTAAATCAGGGTGGTATTGCTTGGCTAATTTGCGGTATGCTTTTTTGATCTCGTCCTCCGAAGCTCCCTTGGTCAGACCAAGCACTTCATAATAATCACGTTTGTCTGCCAAACGAAAATCCTCCTTTATCACAATGAAAAACAAAACCCAAACGATTGGGAGACCCAATCGTTATAGGCTTGTTGTTCTGAATTCTTATTGCTGATTGTCATCCACTTCGGTGTAATCAACATCGACTACTCCATCGTCTGACGGCGTTTGCGCGCCTCCAGCAGCTGATGACTGCGCGTCCGGCTGCGCTTGTTGATACAATTTGGCGGAAATGTCATAAATTGCCTTTTGGAGCTCTTCCTGTTTTTGTTTGATTTCATCGGTGTTATCGCCCTTTAAGGACTCTTTCAGAGCGTCCACCTTTGCCTGTACGGTCGCCTTTTCATCGGAAGAAAGCTTATCGCCGGCATCTTGCAGCGTTTTTTCGCTTTGATAAACCATTTGGTCGGCGTTGTTGCGGACTTCTACCTTTTCTTTCTGTTTTTTATCCTCTGCTGCAAATTTCTCCGCCTCTTTTACAGCTTTATCGATCTCTTCATCGCTCATATTGGTGGACGAAGTGATGGTGATATTCTGCGCTTTGCCGGTTCCGAGGTCTTTTGCAGAAACGTGCACAATGCCGTTAGCGTCAATGTCGAAGGTTACTTCAATCTGAGGGATTCCGCGCGGTGCCGGTGCAATTCCGTCCAGTCGGAACATGCCCAGGTGTTTGTTGTCTCGGCAAAACTCACGTTCACCTTGGTAAATGCTGACGTCAACTGATGTTTGACCATCGGCAGCGGTGGTGAAGATCTGCGTTTTTTTGGTAGGGATGGTGGTATTACGTTCGATCATTTTAGCCATAATGCCACCTTGTGTTTCCAGACCAAGGGAAAGGGGGGTGACATCAAGAAGCAAAAGACCTTTGACGTCGCCGCCTAACACGCCGCCTTGAATAGCAGCGCCGACCGCTACGCATTCATCCGGGTTAATCCCCTTAAACGGTTCTTTGCCAAGTTGCTTTTGCACAGCCTCAACAACGGCCGGGATACGGGTGGAACCACCTACCATCAGAACTTTTGTGAGGTCGTTTGCGGAAAGACCCGAGTCAGAAAGCGCCTGTTTCACAGGTTCCATGGTAGCTTGGACTAAGTCGGCAGTCAGTTCGTTGAATTTGGCGCGGCTGAGCGTGAGATCTAAATGTTTGGGACCGGAAGCGTCGGCGGTAATAAACGGTTGGTTGATGGCTGTTTGCATGGTGCTTGAGAGTTCAATTTTTGCCTTTTCCGCCGCCTCTTTCAACCGCTGCATTGCCATTTTGTCTCCAGACAAATCAATGCCTTCGGTTTTTTTGAACTCGGATACGATCCAATTGATGATGCGCTGATCAAAATCATCGCCGCCCAGTCTGTTGTTACCTGCGGTCGCAAGTACTTCCTGAACGCCATCGCCCATCTCGATGATAGAAACATCGAAGGTTCCGCCGCCCAGATCATAGACCATGATCTTTTGGTCATTGTCTTTATCTGCGCCGTAAGCGAGTGCAGCGGCGGTCGGTTCGTTGATAATCCGCTTGACATCCAGTCCGGCAATCTTTCCGGCGTCCTTAGTTGCCTGCCGTTGGGAGTCGGAAAAATAAGCCGGGACGGTGATGACTGCTTCGGTGACCGGTTCTCCGAGGTAAGCTTCTGCGTCCGTTTTTAATTTTTGAAGGATCATTGCTGAAATTTCCTGCGGTGTATAATCCTTGCCGTCAATGGTAACCCGGTGATTGCTTCCCATCTCGCGTTTGATAGAAATAATGGTTCTGTCGGGGTTGGTAATTGCCTGCCGTTTTGCAACTTGTCCTACCATCCGTTCCCCGGTTTTAGAGAACGCTACCACGGACGGCGTGGTACGTGATCCTTCCGCGTTTGCGATGACGACCGGCTCGCCGCCTTCCATCACTGCAACGCAAGAATTAGTTGTTCCAAGATCGATTCCAATAATTTTTCCCATAATAATTACCTCCTGAAAATGAATCGTTCATTATAATTATCAACAGTTGATCATCCGTTTATTTTACAATCGTTTTGTTTAGAATATGCTATGGGTTTGCCACAACGACCATTGCGTGACGCAACACCTTATCCTTCGTTTCATATCCCTTTTGAAATACCTGACAGACGACGTTTTCTCCGTAGTTTTCGTCTTCAATTCGATTGACGGCATTATGCTTGTTTGGGTCAAAGGTCACGCCCAAGGCTGCAATTTCTTGGATTCCCATTTGGTTGAGCAGGTCGCGGAATTGTTTGAGTATCATGAGCACCCCTTCTTTTAACTCAGAGGCTTCTGAGTCCGCTTCTGCCGCTCGCTCCAAATTATCTAAAACGCCAAGAAACGGGAGGATACAGTCGGCGGTTGCCATTTGATACAGCTCCTCTTTTTCGCGCTGAGTGCGTTTGCGATAATTATCAAACTCTGCACGCTGCCGCAAAAGACGGTCTTCCTTTGCCACAAGCTCCTCTTGGAGTTGTTTTATCGTCTGCGCGTCTGTTTTTTCAGCTGTTTTCGGCTGCTCGGTCGAGTCTTCCTGATTCGGGCACGGTTGTTCTTCCGATTTGCTTTCAGGCGCCGCTTGTTGAGCCGCCTTCTCGGTTTTGATCGCCTCTGTTGCAGAGCCTTCTTCGATTTCAATTTCCTTTGTCTTCTTTGTCTCCACTGTCTGTTCGATCTCCATTTCCTGTTTCATCCAATTCTCCTTTCCGACCTTCTTCCAGCATTCTGTCAATCATTCGGGAAACGCTTTCGGAAAAATAAGAAACGTAAGGGATCACCTTTGCGTAGTCCAGACGAATTGGTCCTATGATACCAAAGGAGCCGATCGGCTGTTTCTGACCATAGTTGGAGAGTACCAGACTGGAATTGGTGATTGCAAAGGTGTCGGTCTCTTTTCCAAATACAACGTTGATTCCGGAAAAAGCGCTTGTTAAAATATGACCGATTTGTTCTTTTGCCGAAAGAAACTGCATCAGCTCCTTGGTTTGAAAATCAGAATATTTCAGCAGATTTCCTTCGCCTCTGACATCGACGTTCCGCTTGGCAATCTCATCCGACAGCTGATAGAGAGTATAGAGCAATGGGGAGAGGCTTAGCAGATAGCTTCCCATTGCGGCGGTCAAATTTTTCAGCGTCGCCGGGTTGAGGGAATCGACTGTAATTCCCAAAAGCTCCCGGTTTAACAGATCTTCAAAGAATTGCAGCTGCTGATCTGTTAAATCGAATTCCATCCGGCAGATTTTGTTTTTGATATCTCCGGCTGAGGTGATCAGCAAAATAGCATAGAGCCGATAGCCGGCCGGCACAACCTCCACCTTGGCAATCACCGAAAAGCGCGGCAAATTGTTGGTGGAGACCGCGGCATAGCCGGTTACTTCCGCCAAAGCGTTGACGGCATTGTCGATGACAGCGCCTACCGAACTGGTATCCGCAAGCAGCATTTGGTCGATTTCCTCTTTCTGTTCCAGCGAAAGAGGCTGCGGTTTCATCAATTCTTTAATATAAAGGCGATATCCGACGTAGGTTGGAACTCGACCGGCAGAAGCATGCGGTTGTTGCAAAAAGCCCAGTCGTTCTAGGGTGGCCATATCGTTCCGAACGGTGGCTGAAGATACCGTCCCGCCCAGCATTTGGGATATTGTCGCAGAACCTACTGGTTCCCCGGTGCGAATATAGGCGTCGATCACATATTCTAAAATCTTTAACCGCCTGTCATCGCTTTTCATTCAACCCCCCCTAAATAGAATTCAGAAATCTCTCTTTTGTTCCAGTTTTTCCAGTTTATGCGCCAGTATACTGGCAAAATACAAATTTTAGCACTCTCTTTGTTTGAGTGCTAAACTTAATATAACACGCTTTCAGTCCCATGTCAAGTAGCTTTTTGAAATTTTTTGAAAAAAATATCGCGCTTGGTTTGCGTAATTGGCGGAAAATGGAAAGTTCGTTCTCTGCATTCTTGATAATTCGGTTGACTTTTTGGTAAAATATATTATAATAGGAAACAATACGCGGAGAACGAAGGAGAAGTTAGGATGTTAAAAAGACGTGAGA
Organism: uncultured Oscillospiraceae bacterium; assembly: GCA_934408835.1. Taxonomy (GTDB): domain Bacteria; phylum Bacillota; class Clostridia; order Oscillospirales; family Ruminococcaceae; genus CAKRVU01. Next base: position 5,749 of record CAKRVU010000025.1, read on the forward strand.
TGGGGCGATGTATAGGCGTTTCTGTAATCTTAGCTGTTGTTTTAGATCTGTTTTTGATTGCTTATCAGAATATTGCCGATTTGCAGGTGAAGATTTTGTCCTTTTCCACCCTTTGGAATCTTCTTGTTTCCGGCTTTTCGGTCCTCACGTTTGTGATTGTGTTCCTTCTTTGTTTTGCCGGTTCTTGGCTTTTGATTCGTTATGGAAAGGCGATCGGTGCGTTTGCATACCGTTATCGCTATCTGTTTGCTGCAGCTGTCGTTTTCCTCTGCGTGGCATGTTCTATCAGCGGCTCCTCGATTGCGCAGTGGCAGCATTATTTGCCTGGGGGCAATCCGGATGCCGGCACTTTATTGGGAATGGAACGATCGATTCGCTCGGATGAGTTTGCCGCCAATACCCCGATGGCATTTTCTCAGTATTTTAATCATACGGGAGCGTTTCCGTATTTCGGGGATACCATGCGGGGGACTTCAACGGATATGTTCATTGTTTATGGACAACCTGTGTTGAATCTGATGGTGATTTTTAGACCGTTTCAGCTGGGTTACCTGCTCTTTGGACCGGCAAGGGGGCTGGCGTTTTTCTGGTCTGTGCGGTTGGTCGTCCTGTTTATGGTGAGCTTTGAATTTGGAATGTTGATTTCAAACCGTTCCAAGAGTCTGGCGCTTTCCTTTGCCGTTTTAACCGCCTTTGCTTCCGGTATTCAGTGGTGGTTTGCTGTGAACGGTTTTGTTGAAATGATTGTGTTCGGCGAGCTGGCCGTATTGATCATCTATTACTATTTACATACTTCCCGTTCGGCGTACCGCTTTTTCTTGACGTTAGCGCTGGTGATTTGCGGCGGTGGGTATATTCTGGTGTTTTATCCTGCGTGGCAGGTCTCGCTTGCCTATTTCTTTTTGGCGGTGGTCATTTGGGTGTTCTGGGAGGGACGTTCCCGATTTTCAACACTTGGAAAGAAGGATATTGCCTGTCTGCTGCTGTTTTTACTATTGCTTGCCGGCGCTATGGGGTACGTGCTGTTTCGTTCCGGAGAGACCATCGGAATTGTATTGGATACGGCGTATCCGGGGAAACGAGTTGAAACAGGCGGCGGTAATGGACTGGACTTGTTTTATTATGTAACGTCTGCATTTTTGCCGTTTTCTTCAGCCAATATGGGCGAGCATGTTAACGCTGTAGAGCTTTCCAGCTTTTTGAGCTTCTTCCCATTGGGGATACTGTTATCAGGCTGGGTCATTCTAAAGGAAAAAAATCGCGATCGGTTGTTGATTCTGTTATTGATTGTTGTTGCGCTTCTTGGGTGTTATTGCGTCATCCCGTTTCCGGATCCGCTCGCAAAACTGACGTTATTGGGGCATTCTACCCCTGACCGCACGCGCTTGATCTTCGATTTTGTCAATCTCGTTTTATTGATACGTGCGGCGGCGCTTATCAAAACCCGCTGCAGGTGGTGGGCGGCTCTCCCGGTTGCTGTCGCTTATTCCGCCTTGGCTGTGATATTGAACAAAATGGCGTTGCAGAATTATATGACAAAAACAATGTCCATTCTGGCTTTTATCATTCTGTTGGTTGGCGTGTGCTTGCTGTTCTGCCTGGTTCGTTCCAAACGGAATGCGTATGGATTTGTTTTGTTTGCCGTCTGCTTTAGTTTGTTTGCAGGCTTTAGCGTCAATCCTGTTCAGCAGGGGGTCGACGTCATTTATCAAAATCCGCTTACGCAGGATATTGCTCAAATTACCAATTCGGATCACGGAGACGGTCTCTGGCTTGTAGAGGGAGTGGGCTATCCGATGATTAATTTGCCGGTAATGGTCGGTGCGCCGACTATCAACTCGACCAATGTTTATCCGGATTTGGAGCGTTGGGAATTGTTAGATCCCACGGGGGCAAGTGAGGACATTTATAACCGCTATGCGCATATTCATGTGGATTTGCAAACGCAGGAGCCTACTTCGTTTGCGCTGCTTTCTACCGATACCGTAGAGTTGTCTTTAAATCCTGATGATTTAGATACGTTACAAGTGAAGTACATTTTGTCTCCCAATGATTTGACGCAATTCAATAACGCGGAAGAAACGTTTGAACTGTTAAAACAAGAAGGGGATTACTGTATTTTTCAGGTTGTTTATTTGGGAGATGTGTCATGAAGCAAAAATGGAAATGCGCCCGATCTCTTTGGAACAGTCGCCGCGTGCAGGAAATTGTTCGGTTTTGCGTTGTGGGCGGACTCAGTTTTATTGTAGATTATGGGATTATGGTAGCACTCACTGAGCTATGTGGAATTCCCGCTCTGATATCCAGCGGAATCAGTTTTACCATATCGGTCGTTGTCAATTATATACTATGTGTTCTCTGGGTGTTTGAAAACGCCAATCGGAAAGACAGACGCACCATGATCGTTTTTATTGCGTCCAGTATTATTGGGCTGGGATTAAACGAATTGTTTATGTGGATTTTTGTTGATCTGATCGGAATTTTTTATATGATTGCCAAAATATTTGCCACTGTGCTGGTGATGATTTGGAATTATATCGCCAAGAGAAAAGCCGTTTATTTTAAGAAAGGAAAATAGTGAGAAAAATGGAAACAGCAATTTTGATACCGTGTTACAATGAGGAACAGACCATCCGAAAGGTAATAGAGGATTTTCAAAAAGAAATGCCTCATGCAACGATTTACGTTTATGATAACAATTCAACCGACAATACCTATGCGGTTGCAAGCTCTATTGAAGGGGTAGTCGTCCGAAAGGAGCCTAAGCAGGGGAAGGGGAACGTTGTTCGTTCCATGTTCCGCGATATTGACGCTGATTGTTATATCATGGCGGACGGCGACGACACATACCCTGCTTCCTTTGGAACCAAGCTGGAAGCTTTGGTATTGGAACAGGGAGTTGACATGGCGATTGGGGACAGGCTCTCTTCCACTTACTTTACAGAGAATAAAAGAAGATTTCATAACGGCGGCAACGTGATTGTCCGCAAATTGATTAATTTTTTGTTCCATTCGGATTTGCATGACATCATGACCGGGGCACGGGCATTTAGCCGCGATTTTGTGAAGTCGTATCCGGTAACGTCAAAGGGTTTTGAAATTGAAACAGAGATGACGATTTTTGCATTAGATCATAATTTCAAATTGGCCGAGGTTCCGATTGAATACCGCGATCGCCCTGAGGGCAGCGAATCGAAGCTAAACACCTATTCGGACGGCGCCAAGGTGCTTTTGACGATTGCCAGACTTTTTCGGGACACCAAACCGTTCGCCTTTTTCTCCATCATATCCTTGTTGTTTTTGATAATAGCTGTTTCGTTTTTTATTCCCGTTTTTGTAGCGTACTTGAACACGGGACTGGTCTTAAAGTTCCCAACGTTAATTGTGGCTTGCGGTCTGGGAATTGTGGCGGTGCTTACCTTCTTTTGCGGACTGGTTTTGTCCGTGCTGCGAAATGAACATCGCCAAACCTTTGAACGAGATCTTACCATTTTAAGATACCTGACCGTTTATCACAAGAAATAATCATATGAAAATTTGAGATAGTGTGAGAAAATTGAAATCTGATTGGAATCAACAGCAGGATCACATTTTATATCTTGTGGTACCTTGCTATAACGAAGAAGAGGTTCTTCCGGAAACTTCAAGGCGGTTGAAAGAAAAACTGTTATCCTTAATAGAGAAAAAGAAAATTTCTATCAAAAGCCGCGTCATGTTTGTCAACGATGGCTCGAAGGATCGAACTTGGGCGATCATCCAGGAATTACATCGGAACGATCGGTTTTTCTGCGGGGTAAACCTTAGCCGGAACCGCGGGCATCAGAACGCACTGTTAGCCGGGTTAATGACCGCCAAAGAGAAGGCGGATGTTGTCATATCCATGGACGCCGATTTGCAGGATGATATCAATGCGATGGATGAGATGATAGACAAATATCTGGGTGGCTGCGATATTGTTTATGGCGTCCGCAGCTCACGAAAAAAGGACAGCTTTTTTAAACGTTTTACCGCAGAGAGTTTTTATCGACTGATGAATTGCTTGGGTGTTCATATGGTGTTTAACCATGCGGATTACCGCCTGATGAGCAAACGGGCTTTGGAAGGGCTTGCACAATTTGAAGAAGTAAACCTATTTTTGCGCGGCATTGTGCCGATGATCGGTTATCCGTCTGATATTGTATACTATAAACGCGGACGGCGGCTGGCGGGAGAGAGTAAGTATCCGCTCAAAAAAATGCTGAGTTTTGCTGGGGAAGGAATTACGTCCCTTAGTATCAAACCCATTCGGCTGGTCTTTCTTTTGGGGATTTTGGTATTCTTAATCAGTATCGGAATGCTGATTTATATTATCGTTCAGTTTCTTCTGGGACATACGGTATCCGGTTGGGCGAGCATATCGGTATCTGTTTGGGCAATCGGAGGACTTACCCTGCTTTCTATCGGAGTGGTAGGAGAATATATTGGAAAGATTTATTTGGAGACCAAAAACCGACCGCGTTT
>CAKRVU010000026.1 GCA_934408835.1 uncultured Oscillospiraceae bacterium
ATTCTAATGTTTCGTTTCGACCGTCGCACCGTTGCGACCTTCCCGGTTCGGACGAGAAGGTAATTCGGTACCTTCGAGGAGAGCAGCTGAAGGGACAAAATGGGCTGGAGGACGGCTATTGTGGTATTTTTGCCGACGGAGTTCCGCTGGGATTTGCAAAAAAGGTTTTTTCAACGTTAAAGAATCATTATCCTAAGGGGCTGCGTGCTTTATAGAAAGAACCTGAACGCTGACACAGGGGGACGGCAGACAAAACAGGATGAGACTGCGTTAGAGGAAACGGCGCGCGAACAGCGGGAAAGAAGCTCTATGTTCCGCGGTAAAACCGAGCGGGTCAGTTGAAGAAATTTGCAACTTTTGAACCGGTTTGAAAGCAGTCGTCCTTTAGACCTGAAACCGGCGTTGTTGTAAAAAAATTTTCTTTTTGACTCTTGTTTTTTTATTGCTTTTCGTTATAATAAAAATATCAATGCAAAAGGGGGAAACAAATGACGGCAACTCCGGAATTGTTATTGCAGTACCTTGTTCGAATCGGAGTCTTACTTCTTTGTCTCCCTGTTCACGAGTATGCGCATGCAAAGGCGGCTTATGCATATGGCGATCAAACGGCGGCGTTGCAAGGGCGTCTTTCGCTGAATCCGTTGCGGCATCTGGATCCAATTGGGGCGATCAGCATGGTAGCCTTGGGGATTGGTTGGGCGAAACCGGTACCGGTCAATCCGGAACATTTTAAAAATCCGCGGTTCGATTTTGCGATTGTTTCTTTGGCGGGTCCCTTTTCCAACCTGTTGCTTGCCACAGCTTGCATGGTGTTTTACAAGCTGGCAGGTATATTGTTGTTCTTTCACTCATCCTGGAGCCTGCTTCAGGGAGCGGCTCTGATATTTTATTATGGCGCTTTGCTCAACGTCATGCTGGCGGTTTTCAACCTCCTCCCCGTTCCGCCGCTGGATGGCTCCCGTCTTTTGGGCGTGGTGCTGCCGCCCAGGATTTATCGTCAGGTGCTCCGATATGAGTGGATTGGCATGCTAGCAGTGGTTTTGCTGTTGCTCTTGGGAGTGCTCAACGGTCCTCTGGATTTTCTTACCAACGCGCTGTTACAAAGTCTTAATTTTTTAACTTCATTTATGGAGCTGCTGTTCTTCCTGCTCAGAAGGGTGTTTTATGGATAAGCTGCAATTCCGGCTCCCTGTTTTTGAAGGACCGCTCGATTTATTATTGCACCTCATCCGAAAGCATAAACTCAATATTCATGATATTGAAATTTCAGTGCTGCTGCGTCAATATCTTGATTATTTGAGTCAAATGGAATCGGAGGAGCTGGAAATTACCGGTGAGTTTTTGGAGATGGCTGCGCGATTGGTTTATATCAAAACCTGCTCGCTGCTTCCGCACAAGCAAGAGGGGGACGCGCTGCGGACGGAGCTGACGGGACAGCTTTTGCAGTGGGACGCTGTCAAACAGGCGGCCGCAAAGCTTGAGGCAATCTGCGTTTATGGGACAACCTTTTCCCGGCAGCCTGCCAAACTGGTTGGGCGACAGTCTTACGACGCCCGGCATTCCGCTTACGAGCTGGTGGCTGCGTACCGGATGGCGGCTGTGAAATTACAGCGCCGTTTGCCGCCCCCTAAGACTGCGTTTTCCGGGATTATGGAGCGCCGTATTGTATCAGTCTCCTCGCGCGTCATATTTGTTCTCCGCCGATTGTATCGCCAAAAGGAAGTTTCTTATCAAGAACTCTTCCAAGGGGACAACCATTCGGAACAGGTTGCCACTTTTTTGGCGGTGCTGGAGCTGATTAAATCCAAACGAATTAAGACTAGTGATGATAATACCGTATTAGAACTGATTGATAGGACGGACAAGAGGGGGTAACTGAAATGGCTCAACCGGAAGAACAGTTGCCGCTTCCTGCATACGGAGCATGCTTAGAAGCAATCCTATTTGCCTGCGGGAATCCGTTTCCGATTGGAAAACTGGCTCAGATAGTGGGAATTTCGTCATCGGCATGTTACCAACAATTGCAGCTGCTGGCAGAGCGTTTGGAGAAAAACAGCGGTCTTACCCTATTGTTTTTGGAAGATCAGGTTCAGCTTGTAACCCAATCTCGATATCAGACGCAGATTCAACAAGCCTTACTGCGGCGAAAAAATCAACCTCTTGGGAGCAGTGCGCTGGAGGTTTTGGCGATTGTCGCGTACAATCAACCGGTTACGCGCGGATTTATTGAGCAGATTCGCGGTGTAAACAGCAACCATATTGTCAATACTTTGTTAGAGAAAGGATTATTGGAAGAGGCGGGGCGGTTGGATGCGCCCGGTCGCCCGATTCGATATCAAACTACCGCCCTTTTTCTGCGTTCTTTTGGGTTGTCGGGATTGAATCAGCTTCCCCCTTTGGAAGAATCGGAAATGCAGCAGACGAGCCTTTTGGACGATGCGCAAGAGGGGGGAGAAGGATGACTGTTGTTTGGGTGGTCGCGGTTTTGCTTGGACTGTTATTCGCGTTCCTCTTTCTGCCCATTCGTATGGAGGTTTGCATCAATAGCAAGAAATCGTACGGGTATCTCAGAATATTCTGTTTTAAGAAGAAATTATTTCCGCTTCTTGAAACGGCAAATCGCAAGGCAAAACCGGAACAATCAAAACCGCCTGAAAGGGAAAAACATGATTCGGGTGAAGGGAAACAGACCGTTCAAAAGAAGCGGAACAAGAGAAACTTGTCAGAGCTTATCGAGTTGCTTCGCCTGTTTTTGGATCCTGCGCCTGCCTTTTTACAATTTGTCACTCGGGGAGTGCAAATCCAAAAGGTGCGGCTCATTTGGCGGATTTCCTCCGACGACGCGGCGCAAACAGCCATTTTGTACGGGCGCGCCTGCGCGGCGGTCGTTGGGCTTCTTCCGTTGTTAAAGCGATTATTTCGCCTGCAAATCAAACAAATTTGCGTTTATCCCGATTTTTGTAACGAGGAACCGGCTTATCTGGTCTCCTTTCGGGTTCAAATGCGGTTGTATCGACCGTTGCTGGGTGCGATGCGATATTTGTTGGCGATACTCAAAGGGAAATGGAAGCTTGCTAACCGGTCTCCGGCTTCTATGCGGGAAGCGAAAGACTGAAAATAGAAAAACTGGAAAGGGAGTATAGAATATGAGCGGACATCCAATTGAAGGAATGATGGGAGTATCTATGGAAAAGATTCGGGAGATGGTAGACGTTGATACCATCATCGGGACTCCGATTCAGACACCGGACGGCACTACCATTATCCCGGTATCTAAGGTGAGCTTTGGATTTGGTTCAGGCGGTACAGACTGGCCGAGCAAATCGGAAAAAGAGGTGTTTGGCGGTGGTTCCGGTGCCGGCGTTACCATTCACCCGCTGGCGTTCTTAGTGGTTTCAAGCTCGAATGTGACCCTGCTTCAAATTGAAGAGGGAGGCGGTTCGGGACTCGATCAATTGATTGGGTCGGTTCCCAATGCCGTTGAAAAACTGATCGATATTTTTAAAAAGAAAGAACCGGAAACAGAGAAAGAGTAATGGGACAAGGCTGCCCGCGCATACAACTGAAATCAGAAGTGTGTGAAAGCGGGTGACGATTTGAAAAAGCTATTTTTTCGCTTGAGCGCCGTAGTGATTGGGATGTTGGTCTTTGTCGGAACGGCTCATGGTTCCGTGATGGCAGACGCAGCGGTTTCCACCAGCGCGCAAAACGGCGCAATCTTAATCTGCGCAGATACCGGAGAGGTTCTTTACGAGCAAGACGCAGACCACATTGCGCCGATGGCAAGCACAACCAAGATTATGACCGCTCTTTTGGCGCTTGAAAGCGGAGACCTTGACAGCTGGTTTTCTGTGGATTCGGAGGCGATCAAGGTCGAGGGAAGTACGATGGGGCTGCAAGAGGGCGACCAGGTTACCATGCGTACGCTGGTATACGGCATGTTGTTGCCTTCTGGAAACGACGCTGCCAATGCGGCGGCTGTCAAAATTGCAGGCTCTATTCCGGCCTTTGTGGAGCAGATGAATCAAAGGGCGCAGCAAATCGGAATGACCAATACGGTATTTGCGACTCCGTCTGGACTGGACAAGGGTGTCGATCATCATTCCACCGCACGGGATATGGCGTTGCTGACGCAAGAGGCGCTGAAGAATCCTGATTTTGTTTCGATTTGCTCTCAGTCTTCGGCAAAGGTGGAATTTGGGAATCCGCCCTATCCGCGTTGGCTGAAAAATCACAATCGCCTTTTGAAGGAGTATGACGGCTGCTATGGCGTGAAAACCGGATTCACCAAGGAGGCCGGACGTTGTTTGGTGTCGGCTGCACAGCGGGACGGGCGCAAATTGATTGCTGTTGTGCTCAACGATCCCAAGGATTGGGCGGACAGCAAGGCGCTGTTTGATTATGGCTTTTCGGTGACGCAAAACTATCAGCCGAAAACCGATGTGTCTCAATTGAAATTAAATGTTGTCGGCTCAACAGAATCGGAGATCGGTGTTACCGCGCCATCGCTGCCCGATTTTGCAGTGACAGCGGACGGACAGAACGAGATAGAGGAAGTGGTGCAGACGGATCCGTTTTATTATGCGCCTGTTCGGGAGGGCGACCTTGTTGGTCAAATCTGTTATCGCCGCAACGGACAGACGATTGCCGAGGCGCCTCTTTATGCCGATCGGACGGCGGAACCGGCTGAGAAAGCGTCTGATCACCGGTTTTGGTCGAGGCTCAGCCGGAAACAGTTTGACAGCAGCTTGCGGGTACTCTCTCTTTGGATAAAATAGTGAAAGAAGCCGCGGGGAATGCGGCGGAATGGAGTCATCATTGGAAAAAATTCGGATACAAAAATGGATTGCGCAGAGCGGGAAATGCTCCCGCAGAAAGGCGGAGGAGTATATTGCCGCCGGTCGGGTGACGCGTAACGGAAGAAGGGTTTCTCTGGGCGATCAGGCCGATCCGTCAAAGGATGTGATTGCGCTTGACGGAGAACCGATCAGGCTGGAAAAATCGAGAGAATTATATTATCTGATGCTGTATAAACCCCGGGGGTACATTACAACGATGTCCGACGAACAGGGGCGGCGTTGCGTGGCCGACCTGCTTTCTGATTTTCCGCACCGCGTTTATCCGGTGGGGCGGTTGGATGTGAATTCGGAAGGACTTTTGCTGTTTACCAACGATGGCGCTTTTGCCAACGATGTGATGCATCCGACAAGGCATGTGGCAAAGCAGTATCGTGTTACAGTCAAGTCAAATGTAAAGGAAGAACAGCTTGCTCAGCTGGCGGCTGGCGTTGTCATCGACGGTAGAATGACGCAGCCAGCGCAGGTTCGGGTATTGGTCGAGGAACCGGAGCGCGTTGTATTGGAAATTGTCATCCGCGAAGGAAGGAACCGGCAAATCAGAAAAATGCTTGAGGCGGTCGGTCTGGAGGCGGCGCGATTAAAACGAATTGCGATTGGACCGATTCGACTGGGGATGCTTCGACCGGGCAAATACCGCCCGTTAACCAGTCAGGAGCTTCGGGCAATCCGGTCGGCAATCAAGCGCCCGCAGCATTAAGCGGTGATGAGACGCGGCGTATAGTGAAGGAAGGATAAGAATGAATAAAAGACGGTTGGCAGAGCTTCGGGCAGAAGCGGATAAGTCAGAGGCGCGGGGAACGTTGATGAAGCTGTTTGATCCCGGAAGCTTTATCGAATTGGATCCGTTTGTTTCCACAGATAGCGTTATTACAGCGTCCGGTCAGGTTGCTGGCAGACAGGTGTTTGCCTTTGCGCAGAACCGAGAGGAAGAACATGGGGCTGTGACGGCGGCGCATACCCGAAAATTAAAAAAACTGTATCGGCTGGCAGAAGAAATGGGTGTTCCGATCATCGGTTTCTTTGACTCCTTTGGCGGAAAGATTTCCGATGGTATGGTCACTGTGGATGGATATGCCGATTGGCTCACTGCGATCAATCGTCTGTCTGGAGTTGTGCCGCAGATTGCTGTGATAAACGGACCGTGTGTAGGCGCTGCTGCGGTGATTGCCGCCGCCTCCGATTTAATACTCCTGACGCAAGAAGGGGAGTGGGCTTTGACTCCTCCGTTTTTGAAGGAAGCCGGCGGGTTTCTAGAATACGAATCGTTCAGAAACCGGGCGCATTTGACGGCTTCTTCGATGGATGAGACGATTGCTCAGTTGCAAACGCTGTTGTCTTATCTTCCGTCTAACAATCTGACTGAGGCTGCTACAACCTCTTACCTCGAGCCGGAACAGCCCGTCTTTTTGAAGCTTTGTGAAGGGGATATTTTACCTTCCATTTGTGATAAGGACAGCGTTTTGACGTTGCAGAGACAGTTCGGAGAATGTGTGCAGACCAGTTTTGCAAGAATAGCGGGGCGTTCGGTCGGCGTCATTGTAACTGTTAAGCAGACACTCTGTGTAAACGGAATAGGCAAGGCGGCCCGTTTTGTCCGCTTTTGCGACGCGTTCCATATTCCGGTTATCACGTTGGCGGATGTTACGGGAGTCTGCAACAAAGAAGATGACGCAGCCTCGTTGACTGCAGCGGCGCAGCTTTGCCACGCTTACGCTGAGGCGACAACGCCGAAAGTCAGTGTGATTACCGGGGACGCTTATGGAACGTTGGCAGTCGCCCTGGCTGGAAGAGGGGTTGCGTCTGATTGGACGGTTGCTTGGGAAGACGCTGCGTTGTCGCCAATGTCTCCCGTTGCGGCAGTAGAACTGCTTTTTCGGGAACAATTAAAAGAAGCGCAAGATGTTGCTGAAAAACGCAGACAGCTTGCGGATGTATATCGCCGGGACAATGCTTCGGCATTTGCTGCGATGAACGCCGGTACGGTGGATACTGTAATTCGCCCGGGAGAGACGCGGCAAGCGTTACAGAAAATATTGGATCTTTTGCAAACCAAACGGGTTGCAACAAAGCCGAAAAAGCATTCTAATATACCGTTATAAATTCAGTCATGCGGAGGAAAAGATGAAACGATATCAAATTACAGTCAATGGACAAACCTATGATGTTGCGGTCAAAGAGATGGGTGAATCAGATGGCGGCAGTCATTCAGAGCTACAGTCGCCGAAGGCGGATTCCGCAAAGGAAGCTTCTTCGGTAGAGAAGAATATGCCGGCGGGAGAGGGAATTTCCGTCACGGCGCCTATGCCGGGCACAATCTTGAAGGTGACGGCAACCGTTGGGGACTCGGTGGAAGCGGGTCAGCCTTTGATGGTATTAGAGGCAATGAAAATGGAAAACGATATTGTTGCGCCAAAGAGTGGAAAGGTCACATCTGTATTGGTGAAACAGGGAGACGCTGTGAAAGCAAACGATCTTCTTGCAACCATTGCGGAATGATGAAAAAACGAGAATGTCTGGAGGTCTGGCTTGCGGAGAGGGTGTAATGGGACTTGAAGCGTCAATCTCCGCTTGGACGACAGAAGAATGGAATATCGTGGATTAGAGTAAATACGGAAAGGAAGGTATGGCGTTTCCACGCGCCGTACAAGAAAATAAATGAAAATTAACAGTCATTTTTTGGAATTAAAGGATAGTTACCTGTTTTCAACCATTGCACGTCGTGTCTCTGAGTTCAGTGAGGCGCATCCCGATGTTGATTTAATTCGTTTGGGGATTGGAGATGTGACGAAGCCGCTTTGTCCGGCTGTGGTTGACGCGCTCCACCAGGCGGTAGAGGAAATGGGTTCTACAGAAGGGTTCCATGGTTACGGTCCCGAACAGGGCTATCCGTTTTTAAGACAGGCAATACAGAGCTATTATGCAGATCGCGGCGTTTCCTTAGAGCTTCCTGAAATTTTTGTCAGCGACGGTGCAAAGAGCGATTGCGGTAATATTCTGGACTTGTTCCATCGGGATAACACGGTGTTGATTCCGGATCCGGTTTATCCGGTTTATGTGGATACCAATATCATGGCGGGACGTAAGATTGAGTATTTGGACGCGAATGCAGAAAACGGTTTTCTGCCGATGCCGGTTCCCGGTCAAAAGGCGGATATTATCTATATCTGTTCTCCGAACAATCCTACTGGCGCAGTTTACTCCAGAGAGCAGCTTCAAGTATGGGTAGATTATGCGTTGGAGCAAGGAGCCCTGATTTTGTTTGACGCGGCGTATGAAGCGTTTATTTCTGATGATTCTCTTCCGAGAAGTATCTTTGAAATTGAGGGTGCAAAGCGCTGTGCAATAGAGTTTTGCTCTCTCTCCAAAACAGCAGGTTTCACCGGGACGCGCTGCGGTTATACCATCGTTCCGTCTGAACTGACGTTTGAAGGAGCGTCGCTGAACGCCCTGTGGCTGCGCCGTCAAACAACCAAGTTCAACGGCGTATCTTATATTGTCCAAAAAGGTGCGGCGGCGGTATTCTCTGCCGAGGGACAACGACAAACCAAAGAGGCAATCCATTATTATCAGAAAAACGCCAAAATGATAGCGGACGCGATGAAGCAGATGGGAATTTGGTATACCGGTGGCGAGCATTCCCCCTATATTTGGTTGGAGTGTCCGAATCAGATGGATTCTTGGGAATTTTTTGATCTTTTGCTGAAAAAAGCAAATGTTGTTGGAACGCCTGGCTCCGGTTTTGGAAAGAACGGCGAAGGGTATTTCCGTCTTACCGGGTTTGGGACTTATGAAAATACAAAAGAGGCTGTTCGCCGTATTCAGAAAAACTTGAAATAGATGAAAAAACGAAGAGTTTGCCATGGTCAAGCTCTTTTTCTATGAAACATAAAACAGAAAAGAAGGATAAAATGAAATTTGAAGAATTTTCTATCTCTTCGTCCATTTTGAGAGCTTTGAAGGAGGCGGGTTATCGGGAGGCTTTTCCGATTCAGGAAGCGGCGATTCAACCGGCATTAAAAGGAAGGGATTTGGTCGGCTGCGCTCAGACGGGTACCGGAAAAACAGCGGCGTTTGCGATACCTGTATTACAACGCTTATCCAAACAAGTTAGAAGACGGACAGATAAAAAACAACTTCGCGCCCTTGTTTTGACGCCGACAAGAGAACTTGCCTTCCAGATTTTTGAAAGCTTCCGGCGTTATAGTAAATATACCTATGTTCGCAACTGCGTTGTGTTTGGCGGAGTCAGGCAGCTTCCGCAGCAAAAGGCATTGGAGAGAGGTGCGGACGTACTGATTGCAACGCCCGGACGATTGTTGGACTTGATGCAGCAGGGGTACATTGATCTTTCCCATATTCAGATACTGGTTTTGGATGAGGCAGATCGGATGTTGGATATGGGGTTCTTGCCGGACGTTAAAAAGGTTCTGAAGCAGCTGCCGGATCGAAGGCAGACGCTGTTGTTTTCCGCTACGATGCCAAAAGAGATTTCCAAGTTGATTCAAACCATTCTGGTGAATCCACTGACGGTAAAGGTAGCGCCTGTATCTTCTACCGTTGACGCTATTTCGCAGCGTGTTTATTTTGTTGAGAAAAAGAATAAAACCAAGCTCTTAATTTCGATTTTGAAGAAATCTCCTTCTGTTACATCTGCTATCGTATTTATGCGCACCAAGCGGGGAACCGATCAATTGGCAAAGGAATTGCGTCAGGCTGGAATTGCGGCTCAGTCGATTCACGGAGATAAGACGCAGTGGGAACGGCAGCAGACATTAAAAGACTTTAAAAACCATCAGATTCAAATTTTGGTTGCCACCGATATCGCTGCACGCGGAATCAACGTAGATCGGCTGTCGCACGTCTTTAATTATGACCTTCCCGATGTTGCGGAAACCTATGTCCACCGAATTGGCAGAACCGGACGGGCCGGTGAAGAAGGAGTGGCAATTGCCCTTTGTAGTCCGGAAGAAAAACCGCTTTTGGACGGAGTGGAAAAGTTGATTCGAAAGAAAATCAAGGTACTGAATGACCAGCGGTACTCCCTTTCAACTTCCGATTCGCGTCTGACTGCTACAGAGAAAAAGAAATCCTCCGGGCGCGCCTCCAAACGCTCTGCGAGTCCAAGAAATCAAAGACGGACGGAGCCTTTAGAACGGCAAACGCCTAGGAAAAATCGTTTGCAGCCAAGACCGCCTGTACAGGGCGCCAACGAGGTGCTCGATTTTGCAAGGAGGCAGCCGGTTTCGTCAGGCAGAAAACGACGTTCTAAAAACAAATCATAGAAAAACCGAACTCCTCGTGAAAGGTTCAGTTGTGAAACAAAAAGAAAG
>CAKRVU010000027.1 GCA_934408835.1 uncultured Oscillospiraceae bacterium
AAGATTTTTCTTCTGTATTTCGGTGCAAACACGATGTGGTATTTGCAATTCCATCTTGTATGTGTTAAACTATTCGTATCATTCATCTTGATGACCTCCTTTTGGTGTTTTTTGCAGTTGTCAAACCGCAACTTTATTCTACACCAAAAGGAGTTTCTTTTCCTACATCACCGGCTTTCGCCTTCCACCGAATCACTCGCCTAGCAAGTGGTTTTCTTTATACAAAAAAATAACATGACCTGCACCTTCTTTTGCAGTATTGCAAAATAGCGCAAATCATGTTATTATAAGATGTTTCTTTATTTGCCAGTGGAACCAAAGCCACCGGTACCCCTTTCGGTTTCGGAAAGGGAGTCTGTTTCCAAAAATTCGGCGGTAACAAACGGCAAAAAGATCAATTGTGCAATCCGTTCCTTTGGATGTATGATCGCAATCGTTGTTCCATGATTGTGCAGCGGAACGATATATTCGCCGCGATAATCACTGTCGCAAATTCCCACCTTGTTGGCGGGTGCGAGTCCTTTTTTTGTGGCCAGACCGCTTCTGGCATAGATAAAAGCGGCATAACCGTCCGGAAGTTCCATGGAAAGTCCGGTCGGAATTTTTACCGTTTCGCCGGGGGAGACGGTAATCGCATTGTCCAGGCACGCATATATGTCATAGCCTGCTGAAGCGACGCTTCCGCGGGTCGGCGTTACTGCTGTTTCTCTCAGCTTTTTGATTTTTACTTGCAAAAACAATACACTCCCGATTTATTTGTTTTTTTCAGACGTGGTTGTCGCCTTTTTGTTTGCAGGCTTGGTCTCGGCTTTCGCAGGAGCCTTTTTCGTAGTAGTTTTTTTGGATTTTGGCGCGGACTCCTTTACAGCTGCGGTTTTGGTTGTTTTGGAAACCGTTTTGGCAGCTGCAGTTTTTTTTCGGGTAGCCGGTTTCTTTTTAGTCGTCTTTTTTTCCGGCGCAATTTCTTCGATGAGGTTGAGACGCCACAGCTCGCTTTGAGCGTTTACGTCTTCCCAGATGTGCACCATAACGCCGTTGCCTTCATTTAACGTTGCGTCGATACATTTCCCCGATAGCTTCGATTTGATTTTATATTCATTCTCTGAAACCTGTTCCAGCTCCCATACCTGGCTATCTGTGTCGGTGGTATCCCACTGATGCAGCCAGGCACCGTCTGAAACGCCGCCGGATATAATATCCAATGCTTTTCCGGACTCTCTGCAAATTAATTTATATTCGTTTTCAGAGACCGGAACAAATCTCCACTGTTGATTTTGTCCGTTGGCATTGTCATACAACTGAACTAATGCGCCGTTTTCTTGAATTTTCATCGCGTCAACGTCCAGCAGACGTCCGTTTTTGGAAGAGACGATTTGATAATATCCGTCCTTCAAGTTCTGTTTTGTTGTCGGCATATTCTCCACTCCTTTAAAGAAAAAGGTTCTGCAACCTGTGAACCATACAAATAATTTCGTATCCTTTTTATTATCATTATAGCGTTAGATTCCGTTTTGTCAATATGAAATATGGCAGAATTGAGCGGTTCCATCATTTTGATTCAAAAAGGATCATATTTTTAGATATGTTTCTCAATCTTTGGACGTAAAAACGAGATGGCAGGACCTGTTAACAGCGCTAGAGCGACCGTTCCAATGTTAATGTAGTTGAATAATAATGACAGACCACCAACAGAATAAAGAGTAATACCGCCTATCAACAAACAAAGAAAGTCGCTAACAATTCGATTAATTTTAAATGGGATATGTAATCTGTATTCTATTGTGTAGCCCGATCCCTCGTACGGAGAGAAACCTAATTCTGGTGCCAGATACATTGCAAGGCCAAAACAAACAATACCAATTGCTGCAATCAAAAAAAGCATACGAACTACGACCGGCAGTTCCTCCGGCAATTTCATCAAGTGATGGAGGACAAACAAAAAGAAGTCGGAAAGATATCCTACCAGTATCATGTTAGCGACAGTCCCTAAGCCGATAAATTGTCGTCCAAACAACAATAAAGTAATCAACATCAAAGCACTAATACAAAAGGAGGCATTGCCGTAAGAAATTCCGAATAGATAGCTGATAGATGAGCTTAGACAAGTATATGGATCCGTTCCAAAACAGGAAATCCTGAGAAAAGCAACACCAAGACCAACCAACACGTTTCCTAATATAACTACAATACTCCGCCGAATATAATTTTTTTCTTTCAAAGTCTTATTTCTCCTTTTTCTCGTTTTTTTATTATTTCTATGATGGGTTTCCCGATCGTTTCCCATTCTTTTAAAGTGAAGCCTGGGATTTTTAGCAGCTGCTCCCTCGATTTCGGAAGCTGACTGCAAAGCAGAAACAGCGTCCTTTTGCGGTACAGCGGGCGAACAGAGAGGGGATGCCTTTTCCAACAACCTCGCCGGAACGTCCTGAAATCCTGATAAAGAGGGATCTCCTTTAATTGCGAATAATCGAACTGTTCCAGAGCGGTACAACAGCTGCAATTGTGACAGGGAGCGCTTTCCTCCCCAAAATAGCCTAGTAACCGCTGGCGCAGGCAGCTCAGAGAGGTGGCATACAAAATCATCTGATTTAAATTTTCGTAGTCCCAGTTTTTTCGTTTCCAAACTTCCTCTGGATTTCGTGCATGATAGTCGCTGTGTTCAATAAAATAGCGACAAATTGCAATATCGTCTTCCGAATACAACAACACGCACTGAGCAGGTTTCCCGTCCCTTCCCGCGCGGCCAACCTCCTGATAATATTGCTCCAAGCTTTTTGGCATCTGATAATGGACGACAAGCCGGATATCCGGTTTGTCGATTCCCATACCCAAGGCGTTGGTAGCTACGATGATTGGAATGCGGTTTTCCAGAAAGTCGGACTGATTTCGCCGCCGCTCCTGATTGGATAGCCCGGCATGGTATCGGGTGGCCGGGAATCCCTTTTTGCGGAGGAAGGCGCAAAGTTCCTCTGTCTTCCTCCTGGTGGCGCAATAAATGATGGCGCTTGCTTGGCGTTGCTCTTTCAGCAGCTTGCAAAGCTGTGTTTCTTTCTTTGGATTGCGCACAACCGAGAGCGAGAGGTTGGGACGGTCAAATCCCGCGATACAGCAAAACGGTTTTTTGAGTCCTAATAACTCGATGATATCTTTCTGGATCCGCGGCGTTGCCGTTGCGGTGAAGGCGGCTACTGTCGGGCGCCTGGGAAGCAGCTGAATAAAATCATAAATTTTTAAATACTGCGGTCGAAAGTTTTGCCCCCACTGGGAGACGCAATGCGCTTCGTCAATCACCAGCATGGAAATACGCAGTTTTTGCGCAAGCTCTACAAATGAAGGCGACTGCAAACGTTCCGGGGTGACATAGAGCAATTTGTATGTTCCGAACGCCGCCTGCTTCAAAATGGAGCGACAATGACCGGCTGACCGGGTGCTGTCCAACCGCTCTGCCGGAATCTGCTTTTTCTTCAACGCTTGCAGCTGATCACTCATCAAAGATAACAGTGGTGAAACAACCAGGGTCACGCCGTTGAGCAGACATGCGGGAAGCTGGAAACAAATGGATTTTCCGGCACCGGTGGGCAAAACGGCAAGCAAATCCCGCCCTTGTAATAATTGCCGGACGATTCGTTCTTGTTCCGGTCTGAAGGAGTCGTAACCGAACAGCAGTTTTAATAGAGATTGCAATTGGGAATTCTGATCTTTCATTGCGGCAACGTTCCAAAACCGCGGTCAAGCATTGACTGGGCGGCAAGCAGTATTCCCATTTTTCCGGTATAATAGGTCAGACCGCCCTGAAGCCAGACTGCAAACGGTTCTTCGAGCGGGGCGTCTGCGGACAGCTCAATGGACGCGCCGGAGGTAAAAGTGCCTGCGGCCATGATGACCTTTGATTGATATCCCGGCATATCCCATGCTTCGGGCTTTACAAAGGAATCAATCGGCGAACCGCTTTGGATTCCTTCGCAGAAGGCGGTAAGCGCCTCAGGGGAGCCTAATTTCAGCGCTGTAATAATATCGGAGCGAACTTCCCCTTTTTGGGGATAGCCGGAAAAACCCAGGTGTTCAAACAGTTGCAAGGCGAATGCGGACACCTTTAAAGAGTTGGCAACCACAGACGGTGCAAAAAACAATCCCATATACATCGAACGGTTTTGACCTAAGCTTGCGCCGACCTCTTTACCCATTCCGGGTGAGGTGAGGCGGTATGCTGCCTGTTCCACCCATTTGCGTTTCCCGGCAATGTAGCCTCCCGATTTTGCCAAGCCGCCACCCGCGTTTTTGATGAGCGAGCCGGCTGTCAAATCCGCTCCGATTGCAGTTGGCTCGATGGTATCCACAAATTCGCCGTAGCAGTTATCTACCATTACAATGGCGTCAGGGTTGATCTCATGCACGAGGTCAGAAATCCTGGCAATCAGCGACAGCGGCAGAGCGGGACGGAGAGAATATCCGCGTGAACGCTGTATGTACACCACTTTGGCACCGGGCGCATGTTTTTGGATTGCGTCAAAATCAGGCGTTCCGTTGTCCGTCAGTTCCAATTGTTCGTATAAAATCCCAAACTCCCTGAGAGAACCTGAGGACTGACCGGACAGCCCAATGACTTCCTCCATTGTGTCATACGGCTTTCCGGTAACGCTGAGCAGTCGGTCACCCGGACGCAGGACACCGAACAACGCTACGGTAAGCGCATGGGTTCCGGAAACAAAATGGGGTCTTACCAGTGCGTCTTCAGCGTCAAAAACATCTGCAAAAAGGGCGTCTAAAGCGTCCCGCCCACGGTCGCCGTAGCCATACCCCGTGCTTTCAGACAGGTGCCCTTCGCTGATTTGATGAAGGCGAAACGCCTGCAATACCTTTTGTTCATTTTGTTCTTGGACGCGGTTGATTCTTGCAAACTCGGCTGTAAGGTCGTCCTCCACCCGGTTGGCAAGCTGCTGAAGTTCAGAGGAAACAAAATTGATATCTTTCATATACTATCTCCTTTCTGTTGATATTCGTACCATTTGCCCTGCTCGAGCCATCCTACCGAACGGTAAAACAGATCAGACGCGGCGTTTTTGCTGTAACAGCAGATTTGTTGGTTGCGACCGGAACAATATGCGGCGGCTGCTTGCAACAATTCTTTACCGATTCCATTTCTCTGCTCAGAGGGACGAACAGCCAGGTGTTGACCTACCGCCAACGGGGAGGAAAGACCTGTTAGAAAAAAGGTTGCCTGCTGGTTGCTGTGCAAAAGTATTCCTTCTTGATGGCGCACCATGTGACAGATTTCGCAGTACCACGCGTCGAAGGGTGTTGAAAAAGAAGGGAACGCCTCCTTTAAAATTTCATAACAGACCTGGTATTCCCCGGTTTGCAGTTGGACGGCGGCGGGTTGCGGTGATTTGGGGGAATAAAATATCCTGCCGCTCCTTTGCTGATATTTTTGTTGCAGACTGATCGTTCGGTTGACGCTTATCTCGGTAGCAGCGATCGTTTGACAAAAAGAAGCGAAGACGGGGGAATCCTGCGTCAGATATCCAGTGACGGAGGAGCCGCGAACCACTGCTGCTCCAACCATATCGGCTCCCTTCGACAGAGAATAAAAGACGCAGAAAGGGTATTTCACGCCGTAGGCGCGCAACCAGGAGAGAATTCGGACAGCCTGCGGATTCTTTTGCCGTCTTAAAAATTCTGCCAATTGCGGCATTGAGTCGCTGCCGATTTGTCTCATGCCAAATGGGCAACCTGCCGCCCGAAAGCAGTTAACAGCCGTCTGGTCCATTTGATATCCTCCAAATCCGCAACCGTCCTTGCAGAGTGCAGATTCCGGCAAGGAAGTGAGATCGCCAGGGTGCGTACGCCTGCGCCGGAAGAGGCGATGGCGCCTGCGTCGTTCCCTCCGGCAATCACTGTTTTAGTCTGACTCGGGATTCCCTCTTCCTTTGCAACCGCAAAGGCCAGTTGGTATAGTTCCCGGTCATAGACGCTTCGTTGATCCATAAACGGGATGACCGGGCCGCTACTAAGTCTGCACGCTTGACGATGAGACGGAATGTCCGAAAAATCAGCTGCCGTCGTTGTTTCCAGGACAATTGCTATTTCGGGCGCTACGGCAAATCCGACCGGCTTTGCGCCCCTTAATCCGACCTCCTCCTGCACCAGAAAGGCTGCGGTGAAGGAATACTCGGTTTCCTCCCACAGGTGCTGCAATAGCAATGCGCAGCCAAAACGATCATCAATCGCCTTTCCCATAATGCGGTTCTGCCCGAATTGTTGCAGCGTCCCGGTAAAGACGGCGCTGTCGCCAACAGATACCATTTCTTCCGCCTCTCTGCGGGTTGTTGCTCCGATATCAATTCTGAGATCCTCGACAGAAAGAGCGCTTTGCCGTTCCTTTTCGTTTTGCAGATGGACAGGTTTTAATCCAACGACTCCGATGTGATTCCCGATTTTTACCTGTCGTCCTGCAATGACGTGAGGATCGATTCCGCCGACGGTGGCGAAATGGAGCAAACCGTCTTCATCAATTGAAGTGATTAGAAACCCCACCTCATCCATGTGCGCTGTAAACAACAGGGGGTGTTTGGGGGTAAACCGCCCCTTTTTTGTTACAATCAGACTTCCAAGCGGGTCTATCTCCAAGGAAACATTTTCAGGTAGATGAGACAAAATGAATTCGCGTACGGGTTCCTCTCGCCCGGAGATGCCCGGCAAACCGCAAAGTTCTTCTAATATAGTCCAAAACTCGATCATCAGTTCCCCTCCTGACACAATGAGATTGCAAAAGCCGACAGCAATTGCGCAGTATCTTCGATATCTGATATAGCGACTGTTTCAACCGGAGTGTGCATATATCGTTCGGGAATCGAACAGAGACCGACAGGGATTCCGCGTCCGGTCAGTCCGAGGTGATCTGCGTTGGTTGAGGTGGCGCCTCCCATCACCTCATATTGATGCGGGATTTGCTGTTCCCGGGCAACCGCGCTTAACTGGTCGCTCACCCATTTGGTCAGGGTAGGGGAAATCCCGATCATGGGACCTTTCTTCCATTGACCGGTTTGATGAGTCGGGATCCCCGGCGTTTGCGCAAAGCTGACGTCTACAGAAATAGCAACGTTTGGGGACAAGTCAAATGCACCTACTGAAGCCCCTTTGCCCGTGATCTCCTCCTCGACGCTGAAAAGAAGCGAAACGCCGCAGGGACAATTCAAGTGATGCAACCTGTTAGCGGCGAGCAGGATGGCGGTAACGCCTGCGCGGTTGTCCATTGCTTTGCCGGAGATAAAAGAATCTCCCAGAAAGGCGGGGGGCGAAACGATGGTGACGCGGGTTCCCGGTGACACCCGTTTTTGCGCTTCTTGCTTAGAAAAGCCGATATCAATTAAGAGATTGTTCCATTCGGGAACCTGATTTTGCTCCTTTTTGCTCTGTAAATGGGGAGCGATGGCGCATATGACTCCTGAAAGGGGCTCTGAACCGTGTACAGTTACCTCCTGAGCGGGTAGCCATTTCCGGTCGATTCCGCCACAAGCGGTGACTCGCAAAAAGCCTTCTTCTGTAATTTCAGTGACAACCATTCCGATTTCATCCATATGCGCGTCTAACAGCAGGTGCGGATAGCCCGGCTGCGGGGAACACACTGTTACCAGCAGGTTACCGGCTGTATCCGTTTTGGCGTCCCAATCGTTTGACAGATATCCTTTAATTGCTCGAATCACAGATTCCTCAGCGCCGGATGTACCGACTGCGCGGCTCAGTGTGGAAAGCATTTGACGCACCTCATCCATTGGCTTTCTCCTTTCTTTGATTGACAAGACGTTTAAAATGGTTTCCCCGCGCTTCGAAGTTGGGATACTGATCAAAGCTGGCGGAGGCCGGCGAAAGGAGGACAATGTCTCCCGGAACCGAGATTTTCTCCGCCAGCGCAACGGCGTCCTCCATCTTTTCGGCATGATAAAGCTTTGGCGAACCTGCGCAATATTCCGAACAATTCTGTAATGACTGTTCGATTTTGGGGGCGGTGGCTCCCGTTAGGATCAGCGCCTTTGTCTTTTCCGCCAGTTTTGGCGCTAGCGGCGCATAAGAAAGCTTTTTGTCGTATCCGCCGGCTATGAGAATCAGTTTTTGCGAAAAAGAATTTAATCCCGCGATGGTGCGCGTTGGACTGGTCGCGATGGAATCGTTGTACCACCGCACGCCGCCAAATTCACAAACATATTCAATTCTGTGTTCCACACCGGTAAAAGTTTGCGCCGTCGTTTGGATAGCGGACAGCGGAACGAGAGGAAACGTCGCGGCAACGGCCGCTAAAAAGTTTTCGATATTGTGTACTCCGGGAATTCGCAAATCCTTCCGGTTGCAAACGAGCGTTCGGACACCTCGATTTACCTGATACAGACATTCGTCCGACTCGTCATAAAACGTTCCGTTCAATACTGGTTTTTTTCTACTAAACGTTAATAGTTTTCCCCGAATATCGGGTATCAGATTTTCGCTCATGGCATCGTCTGCATTTAAGATAGCGGAGGAAAAGGCGTTTTGATGGGAGAGCAGATTCCGTTTTGCCGATACGTATTCTTCCATTGTTCCGTGAACGTCCAGGTGATTTGGAGAAAGGTTAGTGACAACCGCAATATCGGGGGATTCCCTCATAGATAAGAGTTGAAAGCTCGACAGTTCCACCACTGCAATATGGTCCGGCTGAATCTGTTCCACCTCCGGCAAAAGCGCTTTTCCGATATTGCCGCCGAGGTGCACGGTATATCCCGCTTGTTTTAAAATGGCGGCGATGAGGGAAGATGTGGTTGTTTTGCCGTCCGAGCCGGTGATTCCAATGGTCTTGCAAGGGCACAGGTCAAAAAACAGTTCCATCTCGCTGGTTACAACAACTCCCGCTTCCCGCGCCTTTTGCAGTTCGTCCCGATAAAAGTAAACGCCGGGGGAGCGCAAAACGACTTGAAACTGATCTAAATTTGAAAGGTAGTTAGGACCTGTCATAAACTTTGCGCCAAGTTCTTTCAACTGATTAAACCGTTCTCCTATCTCAGTCGGTTCTCTTCTGTCGCAAACGGTGACGTCAAGTCCCTTTTGCAAAAACCATCGAATAACGTTAAAATTGGTAACACCCATACCAATTAATGCAATCTTTTTTTCTTTCATTTCAGAAAAAAAGGCTGTAATGCTTTGGGGCATAGTATTTCCTCCGCTTCTATCAAATCATTCTTTCTTCTATTATACTTCCAATGTCAGGAAAAATCAATTTTATTTTTTAAAGGCGGCGCGGTTCTCGTTTTTTTGGTTGCGATAAAATCTATTCTATTTGATAGTTATCCAATTTTTTCCAACAAACGAATCTTGACAGCTTGATAAAATCTGATATAATGAACATAAAAGTTTTCTGTCGAAAGAGGTTGTTTTTATGCAGAAAAAAGCCGAAACGAGGATTTGGGCTGCCATCACCGCTTTCTTTTGTTTGTTCTATCTTACAGGAATTATGCTGCCGGTTTTTGTCCATGCGGCTGCCGCTCCTTCTAAGGGACTAATCGTAATCGACCCGGGTCACGATCAGGCGGACCCCGGTGCCGTTGTGCCCGGATACGAGGAACGGTATATTAACACGCAGCTTTCTTATAAAATTGCAAAGGAATTGCAAAACCGCGGTTATGAAGTCTGGTTTTCTCACAGCATTTTTTATGATCCGAACACGCCGCAGGATATTCCTTGCCTTCTTCCGCCTAAAACAGGGAGTAAATATGATATTTCCACAGAGCGCGTTCCGGCAATCAATCAAAAAGACCCCGATCTCGCAATCAGCGTTCACCACAACGCCGCTTCTTCCTCCTCTGCTTCGGGTGTCGAGGTGTATTGGCGTTCAGACGGTACCAATCCCGCCATCCATCAGAAATCGCAGGATTTGGGGAACGCAATCTACCGTCATGCATCCAGTTTGGATTATATCAACGGTCGTTACGGCGGCGTGCAGGATTCGATGTTTTTGATTTGTAAAACCAATGTGCCTACCGTTTTATTTGAGGGCGGATATATGACCAACCCGACCGAGCTGCAAAACATTACCAATCCGGCGCAGCAGCAAAAAATGGCGGGCGCTGTTGCTGACGCTGTAGATGAGTATTTTTCTGTTTATCCGTCCAC
>CAKRVU010000028.1 GCA_934408835.1 uncultured Oscillospiraceae bacterium
CATCCGGAAAATATGGGACGCTTGATGGAGGGGGCACCCTCTTTTGTACCATGTACAGCGGCGGGGGTTTTAGAGCTGATTCATTCCACTGGAGTATCTTTAGCGTCCAAACGGTGTGTGGTTGTGGGAAGGAGCAATATTGTTGGAAAGCCGACTTCTATTTTGCTACTACAAGAAGACGCAACGGTAACAATTGCGCATTCAAAGACCAAAAATTTAAAAGAGCTTACAAAACAGGCGGATGTCCTAATTGTTGCTGTGGGGCGTGCGGGATTGATTCGGGGCGATATGATTCGTCCGGGCGCTGTGGTGATTGATGTTGGGATGAACCGAACAGAAGACGGCGCTTTGTGTGGGGACGTTGCCTTTTCCGAGGCGGAGGAGACAGCCGGTTTTCTCACTCCTGTTCCGGGCGGCGTTGGACCGATGACCATTGCGATGCTGCTCAAAAATACCGTGGTTGCTGCAAAAATGCAGAATAAACAGATTATTTCATAATCTATTACATCAAACAATCGCGCAAACAACACCGGAATATTCCGACCTTGATTCGATTCACCAGGCGGTAAAAGCGGGCAATCGGTACCAAATGCTCCTGATTTGTTTGATACCGGCAAAAAGACAAACGAATCTTTTCTACTGTGTGCAGTTGGATCGTTTGACCATTTTAAAAGGCAAATTTTGTTTCTGTGAGAAGATACGATTTCCTTTGTTCGTCCGCGTTATTTTGAAATCTTCGCTCGTTTCTTTTGACGATTGTATAACGGATGGCGAGGTTTTCTGTTTTTACAGTACATCGTTGGCAAGCTCGCAGCATGTTTTTTTGAATATTTTTAAAACAACTTTACTTTATGCCGAAAATCTGATATAATAAGCTAGAATAAAACGCCAATGTTTTTTCAAATTACTTCATGTTGGCATTTTAAAATATTACGATAGATTTTCGTACAGAATAGAGATAGATGAGTTTTAATCCAGTTTCAAATTTGACGTTTTGTCTTTTCAAGGTGTTTTGGAGGGTGTTTTCTTGGATAAATTTGTAATTTACGGCGGAAAGCCGTTGACGGGAAGCGTTGATATCAGCGGCGCCAAAAATGCTGCCGTTGCGATTATTCCGGCAACTCTGTTGGCAGAAGGACCGTGTGTGTTGGAAAATCTTCCCGAGATCAGCGATGTAGCAATTAGCTTTCATATTCTCAAAGAAATGGGCGCGAGCATTCAAATGCTAAGCAGAACCTCTGCGCGAATTGATACTACTTTTATCAAGGATCCGACGGTTCCTTATGAGCTTGCAAAGCGGATGCGTGCGTCGTATTATTTTTTGGGTTCGCTTTTGGCGCGTTTCGGGCATGCCAATGTTGCAATGCCGGGCGGTTGTAATTTTGGGGTTCGTCCAATTGATTTGCATTTAAAGGGATTTAAGGCGCTGGGCGCTGAATACGAAATTGACGGCGGTATGATTCGGGTTCGTTCGAACGCGCTCGTGGGGACGCATATTTATTTTGATGTGGTATCGGTGGGGGCAACGATTAATCTGTTGCTTGCGTCTGTCAGAGCCAAGGGAATGACGGTGATAGAAAACGCAGCAAAGGAGCCGCACATCGTTGATTTGGCAAACTTTTTGAACTCCATCGGCGCCGATATTATGGGAGCTGGAACCGATGTGATTAAAATTCGCGGGTGCGAACGCTTCGGTTCCACCAATTACTCAATCATTCCAGATCAGATTGAGGCGGGTACCTATATGGCGATGATCGCTGCAACCGGCGGAAATGCTTTGATTCAAAATGTGATTCCGAAGCATTTGGAATCCATTATTACCAAAATGCGGGCGATGGATATTGAAATTATAGAGCATGATGACAGCGTTCATATCATCGCGTCCCATCCGCTCAAAAAAATCAATCTCACCACCCAGCCGCACCCAGGGTTTCCGACAGATATGCAGCCGCAGATAACGGCGCTTTTGACCTTGGCGGAAGGCACCAGTATTGTGACAGAAGCAGTTTGGGACAGCCGGTTTAAATATGTGGATGAATTGCGGCGGATGGGCGCTAATATTTCTGTAGACGGCAAGGTAGCCGTTATCGAGGGAAGCGGGCATTTACAAGGCGCCCCTGTTGCTGCGACAGACCTTCGTGCGGGTGCAGCTATGGTCATCGCTGCATTGGCCGCACAAGGAAAAACGGAAATCGAGAATATCCAGTATATTGAGCGGGGCTATGGACAGCTTGTGGAAAAACTTCAGGCATTGGGAGCGGATATCCGAAGAATGGAAATTCCAGATCGCGTTCCTTTGCGCCAGGCGCTGTAACAATGCCTGTTTCCATCAAGATAGATTGTAAATACGGTACAGCCATCGGTTTTCCGGTGGTTTTCTTTGTAATTTTGCGCTTGGCGGTTGTATCAGTTTGTTTGGCTAAAAAGACCCTGATCGAAAATAGCAGTATCATTGCAAAAAGACGTCTCAAAAAGGTTTGGGTGATAAAATGAGAATCTATTCCCTTTGCAGTTCCAGCAGCGGAAACTGCACTTATATCGAGGAGAAAAATAGTGGAATTTTGATAGACGCAGGGTTTGGCGTTCGTAATACCTGTCGTTTTCTGGCTGAAGCCGGGATTCCCGAAACGCGGATTCGCGCTATCTTTATCACGCATGAACACTCCGATCATATCAGCGGGCTGAACCGATTGACTCAGCGTTGGAAAATTCCGGTTTATGCTTCTTACGGAACGCTCGAGAAGCTTTTGGAGAAGGACGCGATCAGTGCAGACGTTAAACTGTATGAAATCAACCGGCGACCGGCAGTGATTGAAAATCTTTCCATTACGGCATTCCACACACCGCATGACAGCGCCGAGAGTTTGGGTTTTTTCGTCTCGAACGGAAAGCTTCAGGCAGGTTTTTGCACCGATTTAGGCTATGTTCCGGATGAAGTCAGCGAGGGGTTGGCCTGTTGTCAGTTTGTCCTGTTAGAGTCAAATTATGATCCCGCGATGTTGCAGGCAGGCAATTACCCGTTTCTGCTAAAAGAACGGATTGCTTCTAAATTCGGACATCTGTCCAACGATGATTGCGCGTTGCAAGTGAAGAAATTGCTTTGCCGCGGAGTGCAGCGTTTTTTATTGGGGCATTTGAGCAGGCAGAACAATCTTCCCGAACTTGCTTATGAGAATGTGGCGTCTTACCTTCTCTCAAACGGTTTTCAGGTGGGAATTGATTATCAGCTTGCAGTTGCTCCGGTGAGAAATACCAACTATCAGTTTGTGGAACTGTAAAAGGAGCGGAAGATGGTACATATTCGGATTATTTGTGTGGGAAACTGCCGAGAGCAGCATTTTAAAGCTGCCTGCGCAGAGTACCAAAAGCGGTTGCGTTCTTTTTGCAGATTGGAACTGCTTGAGGTTACAGAATCGAAGCGGGATGGAAAGACGCCTGCGGAAATTTCGGGAATATTAAAATCTGAGGGATCGGGGATTTTGAATAAACTTGAAAAATCCGATTATGTCGTTGCTTTGTGCGTGGAAGGAGCTTGCCTGACATCGGAAGAATTGGCGACAAAGTTGGAGGACGTTGCGCTATCCGGAAAAAGCCGCATTGCATTTGTCATTGGAGGCTCTTTTGGATTGTCGCAGGAGGTGAAACAGAGAGCGGACGTTTGTCTTTCTCTTTCCCGAATGACTTTTCCCCATCAGCTGGCACGGGTATTGCTTCTGGAACAAATTTACCGTTCCTTTGCGATACAACGGGGAATCCGTTATCATAAATAATGCAGTTGGAGGAGGTTTTATGGACAAAAGATCAGGCGGCGGACGCCCTATGCCGCTCGATGTTAAAAAATTGACTGTTTTGAGCATGTTGACCGCATTGGCGTATATCGTTTCCGTTTTGCTGAGAATTCCATTTGGAGCCTTTCTCACATACGATATGAAAGATGTGCTGTTCACCATCGGCGGCTTTTTGTACGGTCCCATTTCGATGTTGCCGGTTATCGCCGCGGTTTGTCTGTTAGAAATGGTCACTGTTAGCGGAACCGGTATCATTGGCGCTGTAATGGCGTTTGTTTCTTCGGTCAGTTTTGTATCCGTTGCGGCGATGATTTATCAATATCGCCGAAAGCTGTCTGGCGCTGTGATCGGATTGCTTGCCGGGACGCTTCTAGCAACCCTTACGATGTTATTATGGAATGTCTTTTTGACACCGCTTTACCTTGGAATTCCATTGGAAGGCGTCAAAGAAATTCTCGTTCCAATCGTTTTGCCGTTTAACCTCTTAAAAGGGTTTCTCAATGGCGGAGTCATTATGTTGGTTTATAAACCGTTGACAAGCATATTGCGGCGGCTGGGGATACTGGAAGGAACCGACGTTTCCGCTAAGTTGAAAAAGAGGACGGCGCTAATCGCGATCCTGGCGCTGGCAGTGAGCGTGTGTTCTTTCGCTCTCTTGATTGGCTGGACGTTGTCCTAACCGGATTCTTGACAGCCGTTGACTGAAATGATATACTGTAATATAGAATTTGAAATGATAAAAGTGCAAAAAACAGGAGGTAACAAATGGCAAAATCATTATTTACATCGGAATCGGTGACCGAAGGACATCCGGACAAAATATGCGATCAAATTTCTGACGCGGTGTTGGACGCAATCCTGCGGCAGGATCCTATGGCGCGGGTAGCCTGCGAATCGTGCTGTACAACGGGAATGGTCTTGCTGATGGGTGAAATTTCTACCGACTGTTATGTGGATTTTCAAAAACTCGCGCGTCAGGTCATTTTGGATATTGGTTACGATCGTGCCAAATATGGCTTCGATGGGACAACTTGCGCAATTCTTTCGAGCATTGATGAGCAGTCTCCTGATATTGCAATGGGGGTGGATTGTGCGATTGAAAACCGTCAGGGTCAGTTATCTGATATCGGAGCTGGCGATCAGGGGATGATGTTTGGCTTTGCTTGCGATGAAACGCCTGAATTGATGCCGATGCCTATCTCGTACGCGCATACTTTAGCCCGCCGTTTAACCGAGGTGCGAAAAAAGGGAATTCTTCCATATCTGCGCCCAGACGGAAAAACACAGGTGACAGTGGAATATGACGATGACTGCCCGGTTCGAATTGATACTGTCGTTGTCTCAGCGCAGCACAGCCCTGTTGTGCCACTGGAACAGCTCCGCAACGATTTGACTGAGCATGTTATTCGAGCCGTGCTCCCAGAATCCCTTTTGGATCAAAATACCCGCATTCTAATCAATCCGACCGGTCGATTTGTTGTTGGGGGACCTGTTGGCGACAGCGGTCTCACCGGACGTAAAATTATTGTGGATACCTACGGAGGCTATGCGCGTCATGGTGGCGGAGCGTTTTCGGGAAAGGATCCCACCAAGGTTGACCGAAGCGGCGCATACGCTGCGCGGTATGTGGCCAAAAATATTGTGGCGGCAAAGATTGCGAAACGCTGCGAGGTGCAGCTTGCTTATGCGATTGGCGTTGCGCACCCGATTTCTATTCGCGTTGATACGTTTGGAACCGGTATTTGCAAAGACGCTGAAATTGAGCGTGCAGTCCGCAACGTTTTTGACCTGCGTCCGGCGGTCATGATAGAGGAATTGCAATTGCGGCGCCCCATATACAGACCTTTGGCCGCTTACGGACAGATTGGAAGAGAAGATTTAGATGTTTGTTGGGAGAAAACTGACCGTGTTTCCCAACTTTTGAATCAAATTTGAAATTAGAAAAACCGATCTCGTTGACGCTGGACAACGGGCGACTGTTGGAGTTTCTCACTGATTTGAACTCAATTGCATAGAATACCTCAAAAAGGGGTTGATTTCTATGGTCGAGGCGATTGCGTATGCTGTCCTGTTATTTGCCGCGGTAATTGGGTTTGTTCATCTGTTTGGAGCGCTGGAGCGTCGGCTGTTGTTTCGGAAGAGAAAATCGTCGGTGATCTCGGTCATTCCCTTGAGCGGGCATGTTGAGGAAATGGAATTATTGGTTCGCGATCTGCTTTCATCGCAGCGCTGGAATCGGGCGCAGCAGGACGCCATTGTTTTGGTGGATGTCGGACTGGATGTTGAGACGAGGAACATTTGTGAAAAAATCAGCAAGGATCACAGCGGTATTGTCCTTTGCGATGATTGTCAGTTGAAGAATTTGTTGCAGCGCAGTATTGGTTGCAATCAGGGTATACAAAATGGATGAACAACAACAGACATTGACGTATAGCGTCGAACAAATCGTATTTAAAAATGAAGACAGCGGATTTGCGGTATTGCAGGGAATCGTTGGGAATTTGCTGATAACCGCTGTAGGAGAGCTTGCTTCTGTTGAGGTGGGGGAGGAACTAACGTTACACGGAACGTATGTTGAGCATCCCAGCTTTGGAACTCAGTTTCAAGTCGCGGCGTATGAAAGAAAGCTTCCCACCACCGTGCAGGCTATTTTAAAATTTTTGTCTTCTGGCGCTATCAAAGGAATCGGGGAAGTCCTTGCGAAAAGAATTACCGATCACTTTGGCGAACAAACCTTTGAACGAATTGAAGGAGATCCCTCTTGCCTTGCTGAGGTAGATGGGATTTCTTATGCCAAAGCCAAAACGTTGGAAAAAGAATTTGAAAAACTGTTTGCTTTCCGGCGGTTGCTGTTTTTTATGCAGCAGAATGGTCTGAAGGAAACAGACGGCGTTCGGGCGTGGGCAAAATGGGGTCCTATGGCCCTTGATAAAGTGCAATTAAATCCCTATTGCCTTTGTAACAAAGAAATTGGCATTTCCTTTACCACTGCTGACCGGGTGGCAAAAAAACTTTCCTTTGCTCAGGAAAATTCACACCGAATTGCAGCCGGAATGGAATATGTTCTTGCTTATAATGCGAAGGAAAACGGGCATACCTGCGTGCCGGAGGATCAGCTGTTACCCCTTTCCGAGCGGCTGTTGGGACTATCGCGGGAGTTGTTGGAGGAGTCGCTAGAATCCTTTCTGGAACGCGGGAAGCTTTATTGTGCGGAGTTTGGAAAGCGCATGATTTTCCTTCCGGAATTTTATTTGGCGGAGCAGTATATCGCACAGCGGCTGGCTGAAATGCTGAAGTTCTTTGAGGACGAAGAGGATGTGTTGGAACCGATTATCTCTTTGGAAGAGGGGCGGATGGGCATCGTTTTTGCCAAATTGCAACGGAAGGCAATTCGAGAAGCGGTGTCGAACAGGATATTCCTTTTGACAGGGGGACCGGGTACCGGAAAAACAACGATTCTCAATGCGGTCATTTCCATTTTGGAGCAAAAAGGACGCCGTCTGGCGATTTGCGCGCCGACAGGGAGAGCTGCCAAACGTCTTTCAGAGGTAACGGAGCATGAGGCTACTACGATTCACCGGCTGCTCGGTGTGCAGTCGCGCGGGGAGGACAAGCATGAGTTTGTCCATCATGAGAGAAATCTATTGGAATATGACAGCGTTATCATTGATGAAATGTCCATGGTAGACAGTCTGTTGTTTTGCGCTTTGCTCAAGGCGGCGCCGCCTCACTGTCAGTTGATATTGACAGGCGACTTTCAGCAGCTTCCCTCCGTTGCGGCCGGAAATGTTTTGCGGGAGCTTTTGAATTCCGATTGTCTGCCTTCTGTAGAATTGAAGGAAATTTTCCGGCAATCGGCACAAAGCCTGATTGTTACCAATGCGCACGCCATTGTGCGCGGAGAGTTGCCCGAGCTTACCAATACCCAAAATGATTTTTTCTTTTTAGGACGCCCTACACCCGAAAGTGTTGCTGCAACGATTGTAGATCTTTGCTGCCGACGATTGCCCAATTCATATGGATACTCGCCTACGGAGGATATTCAGGTGATTTGCCCTTCGCGCAAGGGACCGATTGGGACGGTGGAATTAAACCGCGCTTTACAGGAAAAGCTGACTCCTGCGAAAAAGGGAAAGGCGCAGTTTACTTACGGCGCCTATACGTTTCGCGAGGGCGATAAGGTGATGCAGGTTCGGAATAATTACGATATTGTTTGGACGCGCGGCAAAGAAGAAGGGCAGGGAATTTATAACGGCGATATCGGAACTATTGTAAAAATCATTCGAAGCGCCAATTTTTTGGAAATTGATTTTGATGGGCGGATTGCCGCTTACACGATAGATATGGCAAAAGAATTGGAACTTGCTTATGCAATTACCATTCACAAGAGCCAGGGAAACGAATTTCGAGTTGTCGTTATGCCTGTGATGTGCGGACGATCGGCGTTTTATAACCGCAATTTGTTGTATACGGGGATTACTCGCGCAAGGGAACAGCTGATTTTAGTGGGTAATTCGCAGAGCGTTGCCAACATGACTTGGCAGACTCGTGTGAATTTGCGGTATACCGGATTGAAAGAATTTTTGTTGCGAGAGGTTATGGAGGAATCATCATGTTGAAATTCAAGGAGAATTTACGGTGTTTTCTGACGCAGCGCTGCCCATATTGCGGTGAAACTACAGACTATATTGTTTGTTGTCCCTCTTGCGCCTCCAAGCTGCTGGAGCTTGTCAACCGCGAATATGGTAAAACCGTTTTTTGCGATCGTTTTGAGGCAGCGTTTATTTATCAAGATTTGGTACGAGAGGCTGTGACACAGTTTAAATTTCACGGGCGACCTGAATATGTGAGAAATTTTATTCCAATCTTAAAAAAGTGCGTTCGCTCTTCCTTTGACGTTGTTTTGCCTGTTCCTTATTACAAACAGGAGGAGCATAAAAGAGAATACAGCACATCGGCGTTGTTGGCGCAGTATCTTGCTTCGGCTTTGAAAACGACGTATGCCAAACGCGCAGTTGCCAAGGTTTTTGAAACCAAACGACAACACAATTTGGAATTTGATGAGAGATTCCGTAATATTATCGGTTGCTTCTCGGTGAATCCCAAAACGGTTGCGCAGAAAACCGTTTTAATTTGTGATGATATCATTACGAGCGGAGCCACCATCAATGAACTTGCGAAGGTTTGCAAAAAGGCAGGTGCAATCCGGGTGGAAGCGGTCAGCTTTGCCGTTGCACCAAGCGCTTTTTGTGTCAATGAGGAAAAATATCTTTAACCGATAGAGAAATTTGCCGTCATAAAACAGGTAGGCGGTTGCTTGAGTTTTGCATGGATGTCGTCTGATTTTGTATCCTGCAAAAAGTCCGAAAATGCTATTGACAAGGGAAAAAGAAAAAGGAGTCTTTTATGGCCGCTTGTGATATTGGAATTGATTTGGGCACAACAAATGTTAGAATTTATGTTAACGGAAAGGGTCTGGTTATTGATGA
This sequence comes from uncultured Oscillospiraceae bacterium, assembly GCA_934408835.1. Taxonomy (GTDB): domain Bacteria; phylum Bacillota; class Clostridia; order Oscillospirales; family Ruminococcaceae; genus CAKRVU01. The sequence continues at coordinate 9,278 of CAKRVU010000028.1, forward strand.
GCCGTCGGTGATTGCGGTTCGGAAGCAGACAGGGGAACTGGTTGCAGTTGGAGAGAAGGCCTACCGCATGCTGGGAAAAAATCCTCCGGAAATTGAGGTTTGCTATCCTCTTGAAGCGGGAGTGATTTCCGATTATGAGCTTAATGAACGGATGATTCGAGAGCTTTTACAGCGTGCGAGTAACAGCATGCTGATGAAACCGCGCGTCTGCCTTTGTGTGCACACGCTGATTACAGACGTGGAACGCAGAGCGGTGGTGGACGCCGCTGTATCCGCCGGAGCCAGAACAGTTTATTTGATAGAAGAACCCATTGCCGCCGCTATCGGGGCGGGTATTCCCTTATCCAAACCGTCCGGCGTGATGGTGGTGGATATGGGAGGAGGAACCGTTGACGTTGCGGTGCTATCATTAAATGGAACTGTAGTCAGCCGTTCCAGTAAAATTGGTGGTCAGAAGCTAGATCAGGCGATTGCCAGAAAGGTATTTCAAGATTATAAGCTGTTTATCGGAGAGAGTACGGCTGAACATATCAAAAAAGAGATTGGGTCGGTAAAAGAAATAGACGAAGGAATTTGCCATCGTGTTCGAGGTAGGGATTTGGCGACGGGTCTTCCGCGTGCAATTTCCTTCTCGCAAAAAGAGGCGTATGACGCAATTGCGGAGTTCATTTCCCAGATTTTACAAGTAATCCGCGATGTGCTGGAGGTCACTCCGCCTGAGCTGATTGGCGATGTTTATACGCATGGGATTTTGCTTACCGGTGGCGGCGCTTTGCTGCGCGGAATGCCGGAACGAATTACAGAAGAAACGGGCGTACCCTGTTATTTGGCAGACGAT
>CAKRVU010000029.1 GCA_934408835.1 uncultured Oscillospiraceae bacterium
CAAGTAGTCTGATTTATCAACACTTCCAACAGTCTGCTGTTTAAACTTTTTCCACCTTCTTTTTTCTACCAATTTTCTATTTTCTATTTTTCCACTGATCTTTCCTAATTTTTTCCACTTTCAACATAGGCTTCTCCACTGCTTTGAACTCTCAGTTATGACTTGTCCACTTTTTCACAATCTGTCAGTCCTCTAATTTTGGAAAAACAAACCATCTTTTTTTCGATGGTTGTCCCATTTCCTCTTGTTTTCCACATTTCAACCGTCTCTACTACTACTACTAAATAAAATAAGATATTATATAGGATAAAGGAGCATTTTTATGAAATTCTCATGCGATTTGCAATTACTCAGCGATGTAGTGTCACGCGTATCCCTTGCAATCAGCGCAAGATCAACCATACCGGCGTTAGAAGGCGTTCTATTACAATGCAGCGATAACTATCTTCAGTTAAGTGGATACGACTTAGAAATAGGAATCATTCGCTCCATACATGTAGATCAAGAGGAAGAAGGAGGAATTATATTAAACGCGCAGCTGTTCGGAGAAATGCTGCGAAAAATGCGAGGTCCCGAAGTTCATATTGAAACAGACGAAAGACAAATGACAGTCATTACCGACGATGATACACAATTCCATATCTTAGGCGTCTCAAAAGAAGAGTTTCCGTCTATCCCCTCTTTTTCTGAAGAAGTATCCTTTTCCATACCGGATCCCTTTTTAAAGAAGATGATTAGTCAAACAATATTTGCCACAGCGCAAAATCAAGTGCAATCTCCAATTTTATGCGGTTCTTTATTTGACGTCAGAGATGGAATATTACACATCGTATCAGTGGATGGCTATCGGGTAGCACTGAGCAAAATGGAGGTAGATACCAAAAAGAAATTTTATTTTGTTGTTCCTTCCAAAACGCTGTCTGAAATCAGCAAGCTTTTAGTAGACTCTGAGGAACGGATTACCAAGGTAAGCGTATCAGAGAAACATGTTGTTTTTGAAATAGGCGAATATTACATCATATCTCGGCTGCTGGAGGGAGAATTCATTGATTATCGCTCCGCGATACCGAAGGAATCCTCAACGAAGCTTCAACTGGACGCAACGGAACTGCGTCATGCGATTGAACGGGTTTCTATTATCATCAATCTGAAAAATAATACGCCGGTCAAAATGAACGCTGCGGACGGCATGATCAAATTGAGCTGTGAAAGCACGCTTGGAGAAGGAAAAGATCAATTTGTAGTCCAAATGGAAGGAAAGCCGATACAAATTGCCTTTAATAATCGTTATATGATCGAAGCGCTTCGTCATTGCGATCAGGAAGAAACATTGATTCTGTTGAACGGTTCTGTGGAGCCTATCAAAATCGTACCGAAAGAGGGTGACAATTATCTGTTTTTGGTTTTGCCGGTGCGGCTGAAGACGGATATCTGATATGAGAACAAAAGTAATTAAAATCAAACCTCCTGCAATACGGCTGGATCAGTTATTAAAATTATCAGGAGAAGTATCTTCCGGCGGAGAGGCAAAACACCTGATTTTTGAGGGGGAAGTTACCGTAAACGGTGATGTTTGCGTCAGTCGAGGAAGAAAAATCAAATATGGGGATCAGGTATCTATTCGAGAGGATTGTTGCCTGTCGGTTTGTTATGAGGCTGATTGAATGTTATCTGGACGGTTATCGCAACTTAAATCGCGTCCGAATCAGACCTCACCCGAAAATGAATATTATTTATGGACAGAACGCACAGGGCAAAACCAACCTGATGGAAGGGATTTCCCTCTTTTCAGGCGGGCGACCTCTCCGATCGGCGTCCGATTCAAAGCGAATTGGATTTGATCGCGAACTGGCTTCTTTAAAAATCTGGTTTGACGATGGGAAAAGAGAACAAGAAGCTGAAATCGTATTGGGAAGGAAAAACCGGTTTTCTTGCAATCGTGTTCCCCTTCAAAGTCTTTCTGAATTTTCCGGCGTCTTCCCTACCGTCTTTTTTTCTCCATCTCATCTTTCTATCGTACAAGGAGAGCCTCGGCTGAGAAGACAATTTCTAGATCGCGCGATTGCACAGCTCCGTCCTGATTATGCAACCTATCTGGGACAGTACGAACGAGTTCTTACGCAAAGAAATGCCCTGCTGAAGTCAATGAAACAAAATGCTGTCAATTATTTGGATGTGTGGGATCGGCAACTATCGCAATTAGGCTCTGTCATTTCGATATTGCGGCAGGACTATGTCAATAAAATGCAGCCGATATTGAATCAAATCTATCAGGGTATTTCTACCGGAAAGGAAGTATTATCGGCTAGTTACCATTCAACAGTGTTTGAAGACGCGCCCGATCAAATTTATTCTGCGGACAAAGTGGAGCAATATTTGCAGGCGCTCTCGAATAGTCGGGAGAAAGACGTTGCAACAGGACATACCTCAATTGGAATCCATCGGGACGACTTATCTCTCAAAATCGGAGACCTCGGCGTTCGTGAATACGGTTCTCAAGGGCAGCAACGTTCTTGTGTTATTGTATTAAAACTAACCGAAGCGAAGTTATTAAAAAATATTGTCGGCAGCGAACCGATTGTCCTGCTTGACGATGTTATGAGTGAATTGGATGAATCGCGACAGGACTATATTTTAAATCATGTCAAGCGTCATCAGGTTTTCATTACCTGTTGCGACATATCAAATACGCTTCGTTTACAAAACGGTAAAGTATACAAAATGGAAAACGGAAACTGTCCGGAAACAGAAGAAATAAAAAACGAAATGTAAAATAGTTTATAATAATACTGTTCGTATTACAACAAATTAAAAACAGGTAGTATTAAAATTGCAATAAGATACGAATTGTATCATTAAGGATATTGAGATGTATTTGGATATATCAGAAAAACAGGCGATTGGTACGGAGGAGCTTGTAGGAATTTTTGATTTGGATGGAACAAGCATTTCCAACCGAACGAGGGAATTTTTAAAGAGCGAACAAGAAAAGGGACGAGTGCTGGAAGAATTAAGAGAGCTGCCGCGGAGCTTTCTTGTCAGCCGTGATGGAATTTATTTATCTCCGGTGAGCACGACCACTTTAAAGCGGAGAATTCTGGAGGAAAAGAATTAGGATATGGAGGGAACATCTTTGTCAAACAAAAATCAATATGATGAAAATCAAATACAGGTTCTGGAAGGTCTGGAAGCGGTACGCAAACGACCTGGAATGTATATTGGGTCTACCGGACCTAAGGGACTGCATCATCTTGTTTATGAAATAGTCGATAATTCCATTGATGAGGCGCTGGCCGGTTTTTGCAGTCGGATTGATGTGGAGATATTGCCGGGAAATATCATTCGGGTGAGGGACAACGGAAGAGGAATTCCAACGGGAATACAGCCGCAGGAGGGCATTTCTGCCGCCACTGTTGTATTTACTGTCTTGCATGCCGGCGGAAAGTTCGGTGGCGGCGGATATAAGGTTGCCGGAGGGCTTCACGGTGTAGGAGCGTCAGTGGTAAACGCATTGAGCGAATGGTTGGAAGTGACTATCTATGATGGGAAGGAAATACATTTTCAGCGATTTGAACGAGGCGATTATCAGGAAAATCTTCATGTAATCGGTCAAACGCAGGAGAGAGGAACCGAGGTGCGTTTTCTTGCGGACAGTGAGATTTTCTCCGAAATAGAATACGATTATGAAATTTTGTTGACTCGTTTGCGGGAGCAGGCATTTTTGAATGCCGGAATCAGAATCCATCTTGCCGACCGTCGCAATGATGAGGTTGTGGAGGAAGATCTTCATTATGAAGGCGGAATTGTCAGCTTTGTCGGATACATCCATCAAAAGCGTGGTCTTGAGGTGCTTCACCCGGATGTGATTTATATAAAAACTCAGGAGGGAGACTCCTTTGCAGAGGTTGCATTCCAATACAACGACAGTTATAATGAGTTGATTCTTTCCTTTGCTAACAACATTCATACAGCGGAAGGCGGAACGCATGAGATCGGATTTAAAAATGCGCTTACTCGTGTTTTAAATGAATATGGACGAGAAAATAATCTGATTAAAGAGGGCGACAAAAAGATCAGCGGCGACGACGCCAGAGAAGGCTTGACTGCAATCATCAATGTAAAACTCACAGAGTGTGAATTTGAGGGACAGACCAAGACTAAACTCGGCAATATTGAAGTAAAGCCGCTATTAGAGAGATTGGTGAGTGAAAAATTCCGCGATTTTCTGGACGAAAATCCGGAGGTAGCTCAAACTATTTTATCGAAGGCGCTGCTTGCTCAACGCGCACGTGAAGAAGCGCGAAAGGCACGGGAGCTGACGCGCAGAAAGTCGGCAATGGACGGAGCTTCCCTGCCCGGAAAGTTGGCGGACTGTTCGGAACGAGATCCTGATTTAACTGAGATTTATATTGTTGAGGGAGATTCTGCGGGTGGCTCTGCAAAAAGCGGCAGAGAAAGAAAATATCAGGCGATCTTACCTCTTTGGGGGAAGATGCTCAACGTGGAAAAGGCGCGGCTGGACAAGGTATATGGAAACGAAAAGTTGATGCCTGTAGTGACTGCGCTTGGCACCTCAATTGGGGAAGATTTTGATATCTCAAAGCTTCGCTACAATAAAATTGTAATTATGGCAGACGCCGACGTGGACGGCAGCCATATTCGCACGTTGCTCCTCACCTTTTTCTTTCGCTTTATGCGTCCGTTGATTGAAGAGGGACACATTTATCTGGCGCAGCCGCCTCTTTATCGGTTGACCTTCGGGAAAAAACATGAGTATGCTTATTCGGATGAACAGCGAGATGAAATCATAGCGAAAATTCGGAGCGATAAGGCGGACGCGAAGATTGAAATTCAAAGATATAAAGGCTTGGGTGAGATGGATCCTGACCAGTTGTGGGAGACTACCATGAATCCGCAAAATCGGGTTATGATTCGGGTAGAGATGGAAGACGCTGCCGCTGCCGACGAGGTGTTCACCATTTTGATGGGCGATAAGGTTGCTCCGCGCCGTGAGTTCATTGAAAAGAATGCAAAATATGTTCAGAATCTCGATGTTTAATGGGACTGCTTGGAGATCATATTAAAAAAGTTTAAAAAAATCTCTTGCATTTTCTAATCTGTTATGCTATAATTTCTATTATAGAAGTCTGGGTGTAGCGCAGCTTGGTAGCGCGCCACCTTGGGGTGGTGGAGGCCGTGGGTTCAAGTCCCGCCACTCAGACCAATGGGAGAGTCCTACTGATAGGACTCTCCCATTTTTGATCGAATGAAATAGATAGAAAAAAACCGTTTATTTGACTAAAATTTCGCGCAACTCTTTTTTTAGAGAACGGGCAAATCGAATGGTCACTACAGTGCCGCCTTTATCTCTTCCGTCATAGACCGCAATGACGCGATCGGAATTTTCTACCATATAGCGATTGCGGCGATAATAGACGTCCGGTAAATACTCTTCTCGGATTACAACTATGTCGGAACAAGCGTCTAGGATTGCCTTTGTGTGCTCCTTTTTCGCTAGACTTTGCAAACGATTTCGATATGGGATGGCTGCTATCAGTTTTAATTCGGAATACTCTTTTTTGAACTCGATCACAAGGTCGGCAAAATACTGATCTACCCCGTCTGCAAATCCGGTCATAAAACAGGTGTATCCGTCTGCAATTGCCTGTTTAATTTCGCTGCGCAACGATTCCCTTACATAATCAATTTGAGATTCTTCTATCTTTCTATGACCTGTAACACAACATGTTTTCATTTGTATCATCAACTCCAATAGTTATATTTTATCTTGTAACTTATACTATTTTAATATATTTATTTTAGTAAGTCAATACGGTGATTTTAATGAAGGCGGTTGAAACTGAAATGAGATCGTTTTGAATTCTTTTTTTATCTTTGGAATTTAATTGAGTCAGATTCATACAATAAAATAAATGAATCTTTTGTTGTGAAACTCCGATGAGTGTGTTATAATCAAAGGGAAGAAGGACGCATTGCTGCTTGGAGAAGCAACTGAGAGGAAGCTGATTTGGGTGGCTATGATCGGAAAAATGAAGAACGGAGTGTTTTGAATGAAACAAATTGATGTGCAGTCACTGACGTTATCCCCCTTTATTCAGATTGGGGAAAAATGGATGCTGATCACTGCGGGAACCATGGATCATTATAATATGATGACGGCAAGCTGGGGTGGTATCGGCGTTTTGTGGGGTGCTCCGGCGGCGACCATCTATGTTCGCCCGCAGCGGTATACCCGTGAGCTGATAGAACAGCAGGATCTGTTTACTTTGAGCTTTTTTGATTCGTCTTATCATCAGGCGCTTTCGTTCTGCGGGAGCCATTCGGGAAGAGATTGTGATAAGACCAAGGAAACAGGACTTACTCCAATTTCCCTCTCCGGTACAACGGCATTTTCCGAGGCAAATTTGGTACTTGTTTGCCGCAAAAAATATCGGCAGGATATGAATGCTAAATCCTTTTTGGATCCGCAGCTTTTGACAAAATGGTATCCCAATCATGATTTACACACGATGTATATTGGAGAAATCATTGACGCTTATCAGAGTGAGTAGGCTGATATCAGTGAGATAAAATCAAATTTCTCCTTGTCTTTTTATGCTATGTTTGATGCTTGATTTAGCATGTGGTTTTTAAATGATAAAAAACGAAACAGGAGTTCTGAAAACCGGGAACTTCTGTTTCGTTTCTTTTTGAAGATAATCAGAATGAATCGGACAGCAGATCGCAAACCGGTTTTAAAAGATCGGATGAGAACTGCTCTATCGCACCCTGATCCGCAGCTTCCGCCAAGGCGGGCAAGATAGGCAGCTTTGCCAAGACGCGCAGATCGAACGATTGCGCTACCTCTTCGATATGACTTTTCCCGAACAATTCAGTTCGTTCTTTACAAGAGGGACATTCATAATAACTGTAATTTTCGATCAGACCGATCATTGGAATATTCATCATTTCTGCCATGTTGATTGCCTTAGAAACAATCATCGAAACCAGCTGCTGCGGTGTTGTCACAACGATAATGCCGTCTATAGGCAAGGACTGAAAGACTGTCAGAGAGACATCGCCCGTTCCCGGCGGCATATCCACAAGCATGAGATCAACGTTGTCCCAGATGACGTCGCTCCAAAATTGTTTTACAGCGCCCGCAATGACAGGACCTCTCCAGACGACCGGCTGCGTTTCCTTCTCCAGAAGAAGATTGACCGACATCAGCTGGATACCCTGTTCGGCTGTGATGGCCGGTAAAATCCCTTCCTTTGTTGCTTGCGCGCGCTGATGCACGCCAAACATTTGCGGGATAGACGGACCGGTGACGTCCGCGTCCAAAATAGCAACTCGTTTTCCTGCTGCGGAAAGAGAAACGGCGAGAAGGGAGGTGACCATTGATTTTCCAACGCCACCCTTTCCACTCACAACGCCGATCACTCGCTTAACGTGACCTTTGGGATGCAGAGCTTCTTTTGGAATTGCACCGGTTCGTTCTCCGCAGGTCTGCTCGCAGCCTTCACATTTGTGATTGCACTCACTCATTTATCATACCTCTTTTCTATTTCAAACCCTTTTCTGTTATTATAATTCCCCTCTTTTTCTTTGTCAACTCCCTTATTTTGAAAAAGGAGGCTTCCAAGAAGAAGCCTCCTCATAAACGGTATTGTTGATACTTCGTACCAGGTTACGCCGTCATCACTTACCAGTACGGTGTGATGTGTGTTTTTGATTGCCTGCGTTTGACTATATTCGTTTTTACTACTGCTGGAGGGCTTTTTGAAGCTTCCCCCAGAACAGTATTGTTTATACCTCGTACCAGGTTACGCCGTCATCGCTTACCAATACGGTGTGGTGCGTATTTTTGATTACCTGCGTTTCGCAGCGACAGGCTGCGTCCATTCCGCTGCCGGAAATCATTTTAACATCGTCCCGGATTGTCAGATCGTCAAAAACAACGGTACCGTTTCCATTATTGCAATCCACGGCGTATCCGCCTGCGCCTCCGGTAATTGTCAGAAATCCATCGTGAAAGTTCGCGTTACCTTTGGTGGTGATTCCATTTCCAACGCCGCCCTGGATATCAAAGGTTCCGTTTTTAACGTCTAGAGTATTACAAGAAATGCCGGCACCTTCGGTGGACGATATAGAAATTTGAGACTTCCCTGCTGCGCCAATTGTCAAATTGGCATTGGGTGTGTCGATTGCATCATTGATTGAAACGCAGGAACAGTCTCCGGAAAATCCAACGTCCAAATGAACTGCCGCGTTCGACTCAATGATATGAGGAACGTTTGAAATCGTTGCCTCATAAAAGGAGAAATCCACCTCTGTCACACCGTCTGCAATTGTGATGACCGACGTTGTTCCATCTCCTATGAATGTTCCGTCAATCCGGTAGGTCCCATTTTTTGTAATGGAAATTGGTTCAGACGAGTTCAAGGTTAGATAGACTGGATCGTCTGCCGCAAGCGCCGTCCCTGAGAAAAAGATGGAAGAAAGCAGCAGCGCTGCTGAGAGTAAAGAACAAACTGTTTTTTTCATCTTATCATCCTCCTGAAAAAAGCAAATCTCATTCATATCCTTCTATTTTTATTATAGGTATCAGGAAAATTTTTGTCAAGAGTTTTCCTGAAAAGGTTTTATGGTTTTGCATTTTTTGAAAGGATTGGCGGCGGATTTGACGAGATTAAAATCGGATGGCGCGCGCCTGTGTTTTTTGCAGACGTAGTTTATCGGCAAGCATGGCGATAAATTCTGAATTGGTTGGTTTTCCGCGACCGTTGTGTACAGTATATCCAAAATAGGAATTTAAAATGTCGATGTCTCCGCGATCCCATGCGACCTCGATGGCGTGACGGATGGCGCGTTCCACTCTCGATGGAGTAGTGTGAAACCGTTTGGCTACTTCGGGGTACAACAGTTTGGTGACAGCATTGATCATCTCGTCGTTTTGCACGCAAAGGAGGATAGACTCCCGCAGATAGTGATAACCTTTGATGTGCGCCGGGATGCCGATTTCATGAATCATGGCGGTGATTCGTGTAATCAAGTTATCGTTTTGCATCTGTTCATGGTCGACGGGTGGTTCCAATGAAAAATGAAGGATATCTTCCAAAATGTGAGTAAAGGTCTCCTCCTCAAACGGTTTGATTACAAAATAATCGGCGCCCTTTTCCATAACCTCTCGCTCCAAGAATGGATGATCGAATCCGGAGACCACCACAAAGGCCGGTTTTTTCAGATTGATCTCCTGAATATGCCTAAGAAGACCTACCGCGTCGATCTGCGACATGAAAATATCGCAGACTACAATATCAGGTTCCTGCTCTTTGATCATTTCTAAAAGCTTTTGACCGTCGCGCGGCGCTGTCGTCACAAAGAAACCTCTTTGTTTTAATTTCAAAAGCAATCTGTCGCAATTTTCGGCACAGGATTCGCACATTATGATTTTCTGTTCCATTTTTCTTCCTCCATCTCGTTTGACTTTTGATGTATCTTCGCTTTTTTGAACAGGTTTCCCCGTTTGCTCTTATACAATATCATAATTTTCCATATCCTACAAACAGAACTCTGTTGGTCTATGTCGACATTTTATTTTTTTATCTTTTATCCCAACAAAATGTTATCCTTTCAGTCTTTTTTATCCAGAAGCTATTTTCACTTTTCGTATTTTTATATGAAAAAAATCTCTTTCTCCAACGATTCTGTCGGACGAAAGAGATTTTTTGAGCATACGTATCTTATTCTGCTGGAAGCTGCGGTCAATCGGTATATCCTATCTGACAATATCGCAAATGGGTTGATTCTGACGCGCGACTTCCTTACAGTCCCCAAAGGGCGGGAACCAAATTACAGAATGGAAAATCCTGATTCTTCTATGATAGGTATCTCTTCTTC
>CAKRVU010000030.1 GCA_934408835.1 uncultured Oscillospiraceae bacterium
CATGTATATTCTACATCAAGAGGGCTCTTTTTTCTATTGTCCGTTTTTTACGGACTTGTTCAATTCTAAATAGGCGCCTTTTTATCATTTACTTACGCTTTTGATATCTTTACAACAATGTTACCAATCTGCATATCCGTATATAATGTGCTTGCAGAAGAATCCGGCAATACATTGGCGGTATAAAGATACTCGGTAACAGAGTCCCCTGTTCTCTCCAGCTTCTGATCTGCCCCATCAATAAGGGTTCCGCCTTTCGGCTGCGTATACATGGACAAATCCAAATCCTTTACTGCCTGATCAGCATTGGCAAGATCCTGATATGCCATGGATACATTCAATGGAGCCGGAGAGTGAGAGGTAGCAGTCACCTGATTGTTATTCCCGTCAAAACTTTCGGTACTCCACGAACCGCCCTGATAGGATCCGGTCGCCGAATCCCAAGTGCCATAATCATAGTACAGCTTGAAGTCTCCCCAATCCAAAGTGACTTCATATCGGTCGTTTCTCACAGTCGTCAAGGTAACAGGCACTGACTTCCCGGTATTGGTGATATCATTGCCGTCCCCGTCTATCCAAGTGGTTCCATCCGTACCGCCGTTAACAACATCTTCGCCCGCACTGACAAGGGTGCAACAAAGGACGTTGCTGATGGCAAGAGCAGCTGACAGGGAAAAAACCGTTAATCTTTTAGCTGATTTTCTCATTTACGTTTCTTCCTTATACAGATTTTAGGCGTTACGACGCCGGCTTCACTAGAATGGTAATGGTACCAATTTGGGTTGCATCGGCGATCGATACCATAGGTGCTACATAGTCATCTCTGAGGTTGAGATATTCGCTTTTCGTCCTCCCCGCATCAGTGGCTGAAGAAAGAACAAATGGTTTACCATCAATATTTGATCCCTCTGCATACACGCCGTCGTTCTCACCGGTTAAACCAAGGTGCAATTTTTCTACAGCGTCATTGATATCAGTAGCCTGATTTAAAACATCGCCATAAGTCATAGAAACAGAAATATCCTCTTTTCCAGTGTTTGTCGCCGTTACAATATTGTTGGTCCCGTCAAAAGAGTTTTGCCACTCCGAACCAACTGGTGCTGTAGCATCGTAAACCAAAGCAAAATTGCCCCACTCAAGTGTAACCTGATAATTGGCTGTGATTGTCTGAAGTGTGACCGGTACGCTGTAGGAAGCTTCACCAGTAGTCACATCTTGACCGTCGTTGTTATTGACAAAAGATTCGCCCTCACCCGGTTCTGACACAGTAGACCAACCACCGTTTGTAGAAGACTGTGTCGGATCATCAGCAGAGATTTTGTTTGTCCCTGCGGCCGCACTAGCCATCAAGGTTCCGGAAGCGCCGACAGTGCAAGCCATAGCCAGTGCAAGCATTGCGGACATGGTTTTCTTTCCCATCCATTTCATAACAAACCCTCCTATTTATAAAACCTGTGAAACGGTTTCTATTTATCAATTATTATAATACTTACTTTTAAAGTTGTCAATAGAAAAATGTAATTTTTATTTCTCATTTTCTGCGATGAAAATCCAAACGGTATAGGATCCATTCACAAACATTGGTGATATGATCCCCCATACGCTCCAAATATTTGGCGATAAACACGCAGTAAACGCAGCCGCCAGCAGAAGCAGAAATTCTCCGGTCAAATACCTTTACTGCCTCCCAAAAAAGGCTGTCTATCTGATCATCATAAGCGAGCGTCTCCCTCGCCAGCTTCGGATCCTGATTCTGATAACTTTTCATCATACCGCGATACATCGGCAACAGCGCTGAAGACATCTGTCGCAGCAGCTGATCGTCCACCGGCGGCTTCTCTCCCATTTCCAGCAAACAGGAGGAAATATCCGCAGCTTGGTCAGCAATCCGCTCCAAATCGGCAATCATTCGGAACACCGCCGTAATTTCGCGTAAATCCCCAGCAACCGGTTGCTGCATGGTGATCAGGTGAAGACACGCATTTTCAATACCGCGTTCCATTTCATCAATGGCATCATCCCCTTCTACCACCGCCTTTGCAGCTTCCAAATCCCACGTCTGCAGAGCCCGGTCTGTCCGTATCATCACCTGTTCAACAGCAGTCCCCATCTCCCAAAGCATAGCGCGCAATCTGTCCAGTTGTTTTTGATAACGTCTTCTCACCATTGCAATCTCCTTTACCCAAAACGTCCGGTAATATAGTCCTCTGTGCGCCGATCCTTCGGCTGTTCGAACAGATGGATGGTTTTACGGTATTCCACCACCTCGCCCGACAAAAAGAATGCGGTTCGATCGGCTACCCGCGCAGCTTGCTGCATATTATGGGTGACTAGAATAACCGTGTACTTTCTCTTCAGTTCATGCAGTAAATCCTCGATTTTTAAAGTAGAAATCGGATCAAGAGCCGACGTCGGCTCATCCAGCAGCAACACATCCGGCTCCACTGCCAAGGCTCTGGCAATACACAATCTTTGCTGCTGTCCCCCAGAAAGGCGCAACGCAGGGCTTTTCAATCGATCCTTTAAATCATTCCATAAAGCAGCCGCCTTGAGCGAACGTTCAACAATCTCCTGCAACTTTTCCTTCTTTTTTATCCCATGAATTCGCGGTCCGTAAGCGATATTATCAAATACAGACATGGGAAACGGGTTGGGATTTTGAAACACCATCCCGGCACGTGTACGCAACAATGTAACGTCCGCCTTAGGGTGATAAACATCCTCCCCGTCGAGCAAAATCGTTCCGCGAATCCGGCACCCCGCTACCAGATCGTTCATTCGGTTCACACTTCGCAGACAGGTAGACTTTCCGCAGCCGGACGGTCCTATAAAAGCCGTGACCTCCCCCTTCGGAATATCCATATTGATTCCGCGAAGAGCCTGATTTTGTCCGTAAAACAGCTCCAGATTTTTAAAACTTACTTTTGCTTCCATCGGCTCCTCCTATTCTACAGTATGTCGTTTGGTGCCCGCCTTTGCAACAGGTATCCAACCGTCCTCACGCGTTTTTAAGGACGTTTTTTAGAAATCGCTCTCCATCTCACTGTCTCCGACTAAAAAAACGCGCCGTTCCATTTGCAAGTAAATTGAGTAAAAAAATAAAAATGAGCAAAACAGAAGCCGTTGCAAACGCGATATGATAAGCATTCGAGTCCACCGCCTGCCTAGAAACAGTATACAAATGAAGCGTTAACGTGCGTCCGCTATCCAAAAAATGTCCCAATAGATGTTCCGGCATCTGATAAGCCATTCCAGCCGTATACAAAAGAGCCGCCGATTCGCTCACAACCCGTCCCATCGCAAGAATAACAGCAGTCATCACACCGGGAAGGGCTACCGGTAAGAGGATTTTCAAAATGACTCGCAGCTTTCCGGCACCCAAAGCCAACGCGCCATCTCGATAAGAACTGGGCACCGAAAGGAGCGCCTCTTCCGTTGTCCGAATGGTAATCGGAAGCACCATCAAGCTCATGGTAAGACAGCCGGACAGGATGGAAGTGCCAAGCGAGAAAAAAATACAAAAAACAGCGTACCCGAACAGTCCAAACAAAATGGACGGGATTCCCGAAAGCATTTCGGTTGTAAAACGAATCAACTGGACAAGTTTCCCTTGTTTGGCATATTGGGTCAGGTAAATCGCTGCCCCGATCCCAACAGGAACCGAAAAAACCAATGTGCCAACCACGATATATATCGTGTTGATTATCATCGGTAAAATCCCCTGCTTCGCCGGATCCACCTCCGAATAGGTGGAAGTCAAAAATGCAACGGAAATATAAGGAAGTCCTTGAGACAGAATGGTAAATAGAATCCAAAAAAGCAAAAAGAGACTGATCCCCGCCGAAAGATAAAGAAGCCCGCGCAATATCCTCTCACGAACCCGTTTCGGCTTTTGATATAATGTGTCATTCCTTCCCATTGAGCTGTTTCGCCCCTTTTCTCGTCAAGAATAAAAAGCTGCCGTTTACCAGCATAATAAAGACAAACAAAACAAGTCCTATTGCAAACAACGCCTGACGATGTAAACCGGAGGAATAGGACATTTCCAGGACAATACCGGTCGTGAGCAACCGAACGCTGGAAAAGAGAGACGGAAAGTTCACAACGTTCCCCGCAACCATCAATACCGCCATTGTTTCCCCGATGGCGCGTCCCACTCCCAAAACAACGCCGGACAAAACGCCGGAACGAGCAGCTGGCAAGGTAATGCCAAACAACACCCGCATAGGCGGCGCACCGAGGGCCAGCCCCGCGTCACGGTAGGAAGCGGGCACAACGCGAAGCGCATTTTCCGAGACGCTAATAATGGTTGGCAATACCATAATAGAAAGAATAACGATTACAGCCAGGAGGCTGTCGCCCACAGAGGCGGGAAAAAGGCGGCGGATCATGGGTAGGATGGTGAGCATTCCGAAAAAGCCATATACAACCGACGGAATCCCCGCCAACAGCTGAACCGCCGGACGGATTACCGCAGTAAGTTTTTTCGGCGCCGGTCCGACCAAAAACAGAGCGGTAAGAATTCCGACAGGAACCCCAAGCAAAATGGCGCCAAGGGCGGCAACGATTGTGGAAAGAATCATTGGGAAAATGCCGTAAACACCCGCCTCCGGCTTCCACTCATCTCCGAACAAAAAGGAAAAAACGCCAATCTGATTCCATGCCGGAAGCCCGGCTATGATTAAATAAAGGGTAATCATCATGACCGCGCCAACTGAGACAAAGGCCGACAGGAAAAAAACAGCCTGCGCCACCTGCTCCTTTCCCAATTGCAGCAACACCCAAAACCCGGTCAACAGGCTCAGTCCAAACAGGCAGATCATGGGCAGTTTCCAAGTCAAGGTGAGATCCCCGAGCGAAAGCTGATTGGCAGACTCTGAAAAGCCGGTGGAAAACAAAAAAGATCCAAGCGCCAATACCGCTGCCAAAAAGTAACAGGTTGCCGTCCAACGGGGAAGCTGCCAAAAAAGAAGCAGAAATCCTACAAATAAAAGTGCAATAGAACCGGCAAGCGTAAGCCGCAAAGCAGTTGGAACGGCCAAAACGCCGGCTTGTGTAAAAAGCCCCTGGGTTGTCAATAGAGTAAACCCGGAAACCGAATAGACAGCACCGGAAACCGTTATGGTAAAGTCGGGCAAAAACCCGCACAAAAAGGAAATTCCTCCCAACAGAAACAAGGGAATCCTTCCTCTCCGGTTCTGCGTCGCCTCCCTCTGCAAGATTGAATGAAACTCATCCATGGTAGTCCTCCTGTGAAAGCGTCGGAATAAAATTCTGGTTTCTGATGATTTCCTCCCCTTCTTTTGAAGCGATAAACGAAAACCATGCGTCAATCAGAGGATTGTCCTGACCAACGAGGTAGATTTCATAAAACGGTCGCACGAGAGGATAACTGCCGTCAGACGCCGTTTCCTGAGATGGAAAAACACCATCGACAGCCAAAGAGTGCACCGCACCGCTTCCGGCCGCACTGAGCGACAGATATCCAATTGCCGCAGGGTCTGAAGCAACCCGGCTGAGGATATCCCCCGATTCCGAAAGCTCTACCTGATACTGGCATTCCCCCAGCGCACCTATCGCCTCTTCAAAACCACTCCGCGTCCCCGAGGACGCCTCCCTTCCCACAACGGTAATTCGCCCGGCAGCCCCTCCTACCTGCGACCAATCGGTAATTTTCCCGGTAAATATATCCGCAATCTGACTGGTAGATAAACCCGTAATCGGATTCTCGTCCGATACGACAACGGCGATTCCATCGATCGCAATGAGCACCTGCGTAAATGCCTCCGGGTGCTCCTGCGGCTGTAATTCGCGGGAAAGATCGCCAATCAGAGCAGTACCATCGGCAACAGCAAGGGCGGCCGCCCCCGAACCGGTATTGGATTTTTGATATTGAACCTGCGGATACTGTTGCATAAAAGCTTCTCCCAATCCGTCGCACAGTCTACTCATAGAAGTAGAGCCATTGAGCGTCAATTTCCCGGACAACTCCGAATCCTCCGATGGAGAAAGGATACGATTAGGGAGTATCGGCGCGCTGCAACCGGTCAGACAAAGAAGCAACGCCAGTCCGCAAATGAATATCCCTTTGATTGTTTTCATCATTTTGCACCCTGTAACTTGGCAACAAGCACCGTAATATCATCGCTGTGCTCCGGCAGCTCCCGCTTCCTCGCGCTCTGGCAAAGGGCGTTTGCTATTTCTTTTGCCGTTTTTTTGCAGATTAGCTTGAGTTCCTCAGCGAGCCAGTCGCCACCGGATATACTCACGCCGTCCGATACCAAAACGATGATATCCCCCTTCCCCAAACGCGTCTGGTCGCTGTCATAGGGCACCCCTTGAATGATGCCGATAGGAAGGCTGCTGCTGGTAAATTCAGTAACACGATTGCCGATCTTGACAAAGGAAGAAGCGGCTCCGGCTTTAACAAATCGCGTCATCCCGGTATAAAGATCGATTGTGCAAGCGTCAACCGTCGCCAGCGACTCCTCGCGAGATTTCACAGCAAAGGAAAGGTTCATCAGTTTAAACGCAGCCCCAAATCCAAATCCCGTCTGAAGCAACCGCCGGATGGTCGAACAGGTCATCGTGCTATCAACAGCCGCCCGGCTTCCCGTTCCCATCCCATCGCTTAACAACAGATGCGCAAACCCTTTGGAGTCCATAAAAAAGTCATAACTATCCCCGCAATACCGATTTCCCATTTTGGGCAGCTGCGCCGCCGCAAAATCGACCTGCAACGCCGCCGTCTCATAATAAGAAATCCGGTATCTCCTCTCGGCGGCAACGTAATTGGGTAACTCGAACTCCCGCTCTAAGCGATCGGAAATCAAGCCTGTCAAATCCTCCAGCTCCCGCAAATCCGGCTCCTGTTGAAAATAAAGATCAATCGTCATCCGTTCAAAACGATCCACCAAGCAGGAAATATTGTCGCATTCTATCCCGCGATCACGCATTAAGTTGCGGATGACAACCGCCGCTTCCTCGTCAAAATGCACCACATCGGAAATTTCTTCGCTCATTTCCAGCAACATTTGAGAGATACCTGAAAACTGTTCAGCAGCAATCTGACGCGCCTCTCCAACCCTGCGTGCCGCCTGCTCTTTCGACAGGTAATCCCGATACCCGTTATTGACAGAACTGATAAATTCATCTATTTTGCAGCACTTTTGCCGAAAAAACGGTGGAAGCCTGTCCGTTTCCAGCCTCCCGTTCCGCCTCAAAAGATCGCTGATATCATGAAGCGCTTTCATCACGTCATTATAAGCTGTCACCCAGCAAAATGTGTTCAATCCGCAATGACGGCAAACCTCGTCTGCCGTCTTTTGATAGATTCCAAACAGATCTCTTCCGCGACCGCCATCTAACCGTTTGGCGCACTCCTCCACCGAATTTTGCAACTCCATTAGGGCGCCGGCAGTAAATCGCAATCTGAGCGAAATATCCGTCGCCATGGAACGATCCGTTTTTGCGCCCGTTGTCAGCATATCAGAACGCCCTCTGGCAGCAAATGTCTCCCACGGTAAAAAGAGCGCAATCACGCTTCCCACTGTCGCCTCCAAGAGCATTTGAAATTGTAAACCGCCGATAAACGCGCCGCACAGAAGAGCCATTCCAACAAACAAAACCGATTGCATGCCTTTTTTGAAAGGGCGAAAAGCGCCCGCCACAAACCCGGACGCGGCATAGATTCCGCCGCATACCGCAAAATCCTTTGTATATAGGGCAAATGCTATCGTACAAAGAAGCCCGCAAGCAGCGCCGCCGGACGCCCCGGACGCCATTGCCGCACCAACAATACAAACCGCCGCGGCAAGCCGTCCCAAATTGAATCCAAATAGAGACAGGTTCAACAGGGAAAGAAGGAGCGTAGCGCCCATAATCGCAAGGCAAGCCGTTTCAACAGCGGTCAACTGCGGCTTTCCCTCCGTACGCAAAGACAATGAATATAAAAAAGTCATACTGGTACACAAAAGTATTTCGGCCAAATGAAGCATCCATGTGCCAACACCGGTCGGGTAAAACAGCATGGAAAACAGATATACCGCCGCCAGCGCACCGAAGGAAATGACCGCGTCAAACGCTACATGTTCATCTCGGGACGAAAAAACAAATTTCACCGATACTCCCAAAAGCAACGCAGCCGCATAGAGCGTCGCACTACCGCCTGAAAATAAAAAGTAACCCAATACGCTCCCGGCAAAGGACGGCAGAAGCATCTCATATGGAACAGCCATACAAAATGCAATTCCAAAGGGCGAGAATATTCCGGAAATCTGCGCGCCAGAAAGGAAAAATCCCATGGCAGCAAACACGCCCAGCCTCAACATATCCACCCTGCTGAAATTCACCGCACGCAATAACCGCTCTCTCATTCCGCATCCCTCTTTTTCTCAATTTGCATACCCTGCTCTTTTTTTGCATAGAATGGTCATTGATCCCATCATACACCCAGCGAAACACAAAAGCTGTCAGATTTCCGCGAAGATCTTTTTTGTTTTTTATTTTTGTTTTTTCACCCTTGTCAACCGCGTTAAAATAGCATACAAAAAACAAAAAGCGCCTCCTAACACCGGAGACGCTTTCGCTATCAAACAAATGCTGCTGATAAAATATATAAGCCTAGTCAATTTGATTCATAATTCATTTTCATAAATATAGATACAGCTGTATACAACATAGAATTGCAATAGCGACTAATCAAACATTTTCCCTTTGATCAACCGCGTACTTCAGTTAGCGACATCTCATCCAATATCTAATAGGACAAGTCTCCCGCTCCTTACCTCTACGCACACAGCCTGCGGTCACAAACACCTTGAACAACAGGAATCTCCCCCTCTTCTACTCGAAGGCATCAATTCAAATGCCGAAGCTTCTTTTGATACACCCGAATATAAAATAGCAGCGCAACCACCATACCAACAAACTCTGCAATAGGAAAAGCAAACCAAACATAAACAAGCCCATATTTAGCCAAAATGAATGCTATCGGTATTTTAACAAGAATTTGCCGGACGAAGGAAACCACAAAGGCGTAACTTCCGCAGTTTACCGTATAAAAAAACGTGGTGATAATAATAGAAACTGCGGAGAACACATAGGAAACGCTGAGTATTCGAAGAGCAGAAACAGCAATCCTCCTCATCTGCCGAGTGGGGTTAAACAAAGTCAAACATAAATGCGGATAATTGCAAAATAGATAAACACCAATCACCATAATGACAACTGATATCGCCACGCTGAACCAAATAGACTTAATCAAGTTTCTTTTATTGCGTTTTCCGTAATTATACGAAAAAATGGGAGTATCGCCGCTGCTGATTCCAAACACCGGAAGATAAATAAAATTTTGCAGCCGATAGCAGATACTCATGACATTAACAGTCGTATCGGAAAAGGAGCCCAACACAACGTTGATACACGCCATAAAGACCGACCCCATCATTTGCATGGTAATATAAGGAGCCGCTATCCGATAAATATCGCGCAAAACGGAACCAGACAGCGAAAAACTACATCTTGTAATGAAATATTCTCTCCAATGTTTTAAAAACCTGGTTACTGTAAAGATCGCCGCCGCCGTCTGCCCGATTACCGTCCCGATTGCGGCACCCTTGACGCCAAGACTGGGAAAGCTTCCGATACCAAAAATCAAAATGGGGTCAAGAACAAGGTTAATACCAAGCCCAATCAGTTGTGAAACCATTGTCACAACCACCCGTCCGCTGCCCAAAAGAACCCGATCCAGAATCGTCTTGACAAAAAAGCCCAGAGAACAGATAGTAATAATGCTAATATAATC
>CAKRVU010000031.1 GCA_934408835.1 uncultured Oscillospiraceae bacterium
CCTCCTATCCCAAGGCGCGGCAGACGGCTTTGGGGGAGGCGGGAGAGATGCTTTGTTATCCCAACAACACTTTGGCGGTGGAATATTGCAAAGCGATCAGAAGGCAACAGGCAAAGCTGTCCCCCCACACGGTTAAGCGAGTCGGGGCTACCCACAACAGCTTTCAAACGGATGTTACAGTTAGCAGCTCCTATTTAAGAGCGCACGAAGGGGAGATGGCAAGATATCTGAAAAAGCCGATTTTGAATTGTTTTACAACGCCTTCCAGACCGCCGGAGATTTTGTTCCTTTCGCAGCTCAGACGGTATTCTGTTGCCGATTTTGCGGAGCTGCCCGATGTGTCCAACGGATTGGAGCATCGGCTGTGGCGTGCTGCGCAAAACGCCTGTTCGCTGGATGATTTTTATTCGATCGCCAAAACCAAATGTGTCACACACTCCCGGCTTCGAAGGATCAGCGTCTATGCTTTGCTTGGAATCCGAAAAAGCGATTTGTTGCCTGTTCCTCCATACGCCTGCGTGTTGGGGTTTACCCCGGTGGGGCGGCAGATATTGCGGATGACAAACGCCGATTCCCTTGTTCTGTCGCCCAACTTTGCGGAGCTTGCAAAGCGGTTTTCGAAAGAGGCTGGGTGGGATGCGCTGGCTACCGATTTCTTTTACCTTGGAACCAATCCAATCAAAAAGGGCGGCGAAAATTATCGCCGCCCGCCAATTCAAACGTCCTCGGAAACAGAAGGCTAAAAACTGCTTTTGTTTCTGTTTGGGCAATTCTGAAACAAGATACGGCTGTTTGGCTCGGAAATGGATGTTTACCCAACCAGTTGGTTCCAGCTGCTGTTTGCCTGCATCATTTGATTGGCCGCTTCGGACAGACGGCTTTGCTGATCGGCGGATGACGCGCCTCGGATGGTGTTGAGTGTATTCATCGCCTGCTCATAGGCTGAAATTGCCGTTTGTATATTGGTGAAATCCTGCTGCTGCGAATCCGGTATGAGGGAGGCGTTTTCCAGAAAGGAAGCTGCGGCGGAGCTTGCCTGTTTCTCCAAATTTTCTGTTTGTTCCCACCAGGAGTCGCTGTTGGAAAAATTGGTGACCTGCTGCTGAAGGCTTGCCATAGTCGACCGGTATTGCATGACAAAAATCTGGCGAATTAGGTGATATTCTTCTTCGCTCATAGTGGCGGAGGAAGAGGACGTTGCCGAGTCTGTCGTTCCCTCCGAATCCGCCGGCGTACTCCCGCACCCTGCAAGCCCCAATATCAGAAAAATCATTATCAAACAACAGAAAACAGATCGTTTCATCTTTTTTCCCCCTTATTATGATTGCTATTGTACCAAATCAGTTGGTTAGAAAATCTGCGGTGCGGTGAAGATACCACCCGCTTCCCGAATTATACAACACCTTCTAAGAAAAGTAAAGAGGCTGTTGGGACAATTGGACTGACATATCTTGTCATGCCCGTTCGTATAAATGAAGAAAACCGGGAAAGAGGGAATATGCTATGAAATGGGTTTTTACCGGTATGGCAGTGCTTGCCGTTTTGTTTGGAATTGTAAACAGGAGGATGCCGCAAGTGACGTCGGGGGTGGTTTCGGGCGCGACTGACGCGGTTACGCTGGCGATTACGCTGACGGGTGGAATTTGCCTTTGGAGCGGCGTGATGCGAGTTGCGCAGGCTGCTGGTATCACACGGATGATTGCGCGTTTATTTGCCCCGGTGCTCCGCAGAGTTTTTCGGGATCCGTCGGACGACGCAGCTGAGGCGATGTCCATGAATATTGCCGCCAACATGCTGGGACTCGGAAACGCGGCGACCCCTCTAGGGATTACCGCTATGCGGGAGTTACAAAAGCAAAATTCTTCCGATACGGCGGCTTCGCACAACATGATTTTGTTTACCGTCTTTAATTCAGCCTCCCTTCAAATCATTCCCACCTCGATTGCTACCCTTCGGATTGCACACGGGTCGGCGGCGCCCATGCAGATTTTGCCGCCCTTACTGTTGACCTCGTTTGGTTCTCTGGTTCTATCCGTTCTCGCTGCAAAACTGTTTGCCTTTGCCATGGGAGATCGTCATGTCTGATTGGTTGATTCCCGTTGTGATCGCCGGGGTTTTGTTATGGGGCGTTTTGAAAAATGTGGATGTGTTTTCTGAATTTGTCGCAGGAGCAAAAGAGGGGCTTTCCACGGCGTGCGCCATCCTCCCGGTATTGGTCGGACTCCTTTGTCTGATTCAGGCGCTTGTCGCTTCCGGCGGGATGGACGCGATCTGCACGTTCTTGGCACCGGCATTTCATCTAATAGGGCTTCCTCAGGAGCTGATTCCGCTTGCCATTCTTCGACCTATTTCCGGTAGCGGCGCTCTGTCGATGTACGAGTGGATTTTGACGCAGTATTCCCCTGACAGTTCCATTGGCATGATTGGAAGTGTGCTTGTCGGTTGCTCTGAAACCACCTTTTATACCATTGCCGTGTATTTTGGGGCAGTTCATATCTCTAAAACGCGGTACGCGATTCCGGCTGCGCTGCTCGGAGATTTTGCGGGCGTGCTGCTCAGTGTTTGGACGGTGGGGTTGTTTTGCGGCTAAATTTGTGATATAATGACAAACAATCACTCGTTTCAATGGGATTTGTTGAAACTGAAAAGGGCGTTGTACTGAGGAGGATTTGTTATGACAATGAAAACGCTTTTGAGACTCAAAATAGATACCACATTGGAAAACTTGCGGAAGAATCGGATGGAGGGGTATTTTGTAAAGGATCGGACGGAGCTGCTTGCACTGCTTGAACAACTGATTCCCGATGGGAGCCGGGTAGGTTTCGGCGGGTCGACCACCTTAGAGCAGCTGGGTGTGATTGAGACCCTCAGAGACCGTCCGGTCAGTTTGATCGATGTCTTTCAGGAAGGCGCATCGCCCGCGCAACGGAAGGCGCTGCTGCGCGAATGCTTTACTGCTGACTGTTTACTCACTTCGTCCAACGCCATCACAGAGCAGGGCGAGCTATACAACATTGACGGGAACGGAAACCGTGTTGCCGCTATGATTTACGGACCGGAAAGCGTTATTGTTGTTGCGGGAGTCAATAAAATTGTGCCGTCTTTGGAAGACGCTCAGAAGCGGCTTGAACAGATTGCCTCTCCGGCCAACGCCATTCGTTTAAACAAGGACACCCCCTGCGCCAAACTTGGACATTGCGTCCACTGCCGTGCACCTCAGCGGATTTGCAGCTTTTTTGTTCGGACGGGGTGGCAGGAAAACAAAGATCGCATTAAAGTGGTTTTGGTCGATGATTGCCTTGGCTTTTGAAGATTGTTAAAATAAAAAGGAGTATTAGGATGGATTACCAAATTACAGCCGACAGCACGTGCGATCTTTCGGACGCATTATTGCAGGATTATTCGATACAGCTTATCCCGTTGACCATTCACTTAGGAAACGACTCGTTTCAAGACCGGGTCGATATTTTTCCGGAGCGGGTTTTTTCCTATTTTTCAGAAACCGGAGAAGTTGGAAAAACGGCAGCGCCTTCGATAGAAACATACCGCGCTGCGTTTGAGTCGCTCTTAAAGCAAGGCAAAAAGGTGCTTCACGTCAGTTTGAGCAGTTACTTTTCTTCCAGTTATCAGAGTGCGCGTTTGGCTGCTGAGGAGCTGGGGGAGGATCGTGTTTTTGTTGTCGATTCCCTCAATCTGTCCACGGGGAGCGGGCATGTGGCGCTGCGGGCGGCGGAGCTGGCTAGGGCTGGGATTCCTCTTTGTGAGGTTGCACAGCGACTGCGACAGGAAGTGGTTCCAAAGGTGGAGGCAAGCTTTGTGATTCGCGATCTTACCTATCTCCACCGGGGCGGGCGCTGCTCCTCGGTTGCCAAGTTGGGCGCGAATCTGCTCAAGCTCAAGCCTTGCATTGAGGTGGTCGATGGTAAAATGCACGTTGGGCGAAAGTATCGCGGTGATTATGACAAATGCGTGCTTGAATATGTCACCAATCGGCTGCGCGGGCGGAACGATCTGGATGATTCCCGGATTTTCATTACGCACACGACATGCGAGCCGTCTTTGATAGAGCGTGTGAAACAGGCGATTGAGCGGGAGGCGTCCTTTTCCGAAATCCTGATTACCGACGCCGGCTGCACCATCTCTACTCACTGTGGTCCCGAAACCCTCGGAATCCTTTTTTTGAAAAAATGAAATCGGCTCTTGCATATTTTCAGAAAGTGTGGTATGATATAGCCGTTATCGGTTGTGGCGTGTCTCCCACTGACCGAAAAAGCATCTTATTTTAAGGGGGATTTTTCATGGCAAACATTCGTTCTGCAAAGAAAAGAGTTCGTATTACCAAGACGAAAACGCTGAGAAACAAAATGATTAAAAGCAACATCAAAACCGTATTGAAGGCGGCGGATACCGCTGTTGCAACGGGAGCTGCAAACAAAGAGGAAGCCATTCGTCTTGCAATTAAACGAGTTGATCAGGCGGCGGCAAAGAGCATATTCCACAAAAACAAAGCGGCTCGTAAAAAGGCACAGCTTCAGAAAATGCTCAATCAAGCTAACGCTTAATGAAACAAAAGCACCCTTCCTCTCAGGGGGCTTTTTTGTTTTTTTGGCAAAGACAAATTTATTTTGAAAAAATAATCGAAAAACTATTGACAAACCGTTCTCGATTTGCTATAATATGTCTTGTTCGTTGAAGATCATCCCGTTTTAGATTTTTATCGAATGCGCCAGTAGCTCAGCTGGATAGAGTAACTGGCTACGAACCAGTAGGTCGGGGGTTCGAATCCCTCCTGGCGCACCAAAAATCGACAAGTCTCACAAGAGGCTTGTCGATTTTTATTTATTATCCCTTCATTAAAATGTTGGGTCGATTGTTGGAGGGAATCAGTAATAGTGAAAAAGTATTTCGCAAGGTTTCGACTTGCTTTTTACTTAATATAAAATATAATGAGAAGAAAAGGCGGCTGGCAATGAAAGAAACCGCCGAAACGGAGTACTGGCTTAAATTGCTCCATCTCTCGAAATATATTGATGGTAAAACAAAGTCTTTTTGCTTGGTGATTGCTTGGAAATAAAAAAATTTTATTGCTTCCATTCACACTGCAAAAACAGACCATAAGTAATTAATATAAAAATCCTGTCGGCTTTTCGACAGGATTTTTGAATGAGTGATAAAGTCGCCTTACGGCTGATGAGGAATGAATCATGTTTTATTTTTTCACATTAATGTCAGATTCTATCGTTTCATTGATATCGCCGTTTTGTGCCTCAAATTGTTTGATATTCTCCCGGATTAGCACCAGAACATGACTGTTTATCGAACGACCTTCGTAATCGGCAACCCACCGGAGTTTTTTAAGCATTTCTTCTTCAATCCGTATGGAAACGCTTTTGATAGCCATACAATCACCCTTCTGTAATATATTCAGTATTTATTTTATATCCGATCTGTGTTATAATGTCAACTGTAGATTTACCGTATATCTACAATCAGGTTGAAAAGGGGTGAAATGAAAATGCGTGTAGCAGTGATAGGGTCAAGAGGGCTTTCGGTGAATGACCTTGGGAAATATCTTCCGAGCGGTGTAACTGAAATTGTGTCGGGCGGTGCGAAAGGAATCGACAGTTGCGCCAAAAGATATGCTTTGAAAAACGGTATCAAGCTGACTGAATTTCTTCCAGAATACGAAAAATACGGATATTTTGCTCCCCTAAAGCGAAATATCACAATCATTGAACATGCTGATTTGGTGTTAGCATTCTGAGACGGGTCATCGCATGGAACAAAGCATGTCATTGACAATTGCAGGAAATTGCGCGTTCTGGTAAAAATACTGATACCAGACGAGAGTACCGGAGAATATCTTCTTGATTCATTCTTACCGAACGCAACATAAAATACTCCAAACCAAAATCCTGTCGATTTTATCGGCGGGATTTTTATCATGAAAAATCAATTGCAAAATTTTATGAGAGTTCAAAGTCGTTTTTTCTTGTCACCTTAATATTCAAGTCGGGTCTTATTGTCCCACTAATCTCGCCGTTTTGTTCCTCAAATTGTTTCAAATGTTTCCGAATCAGCATCATAACGTGACCATTTATCGAATGTCCGTCATAATCAGCAACAAATCGGAGCT
Source organism: uncultured Oscillospiraceae bacterium (assembly GCA_934408835.1). Lineage (GTDB taxonomy): Bacteria > Bacillota > Clostridia > Oscillospirales > Ruminococcaceae > CAKRVU01. The sequence continues at coordinate 6,137 of CAKRVU010000031.1, forward strand.
TTTCAAGCATTTCTTCCTCAATTCGTATGGAAATGTTTTTGATAGCCATGTAACTGCCCCCCCTTTCAAATATACTGTATATCTATTGTATATTCAAAAAAGCACCAAAATACTTCAAATAGACATACAGTACTTCTATAAAATTTTTGAAAGGACAAGAAGCGGCTCTATTGAGATTGACCCAGCGTCCGTTCATAAAGACTGATGCCGTCGGCAATGCTCGAGAAAATCGGACCCGCGTCCCCGGTTCCCGACTCGCCGCCCTCCACCAGAACAGCTACGACATATTGAGGTTCTTCTGCTGGGAAATACCCGCAAAACCAGGTGTCGTATATTTCGTTGCCGTTCTCATCGTAACGTCCTGTCTGCGCGGTCGCCGATTTGCCGCCCGCCGTCACGCTCACCGGCTGCGCTTTGTCGCTCGCAAGAACGGTGGCTTCCATAAATTCCCGTATTTGCGACGCCGTCTCCTGGCTCATTGCCTGTATCGGAGCCGCCTCCTGTCCGGTAGGCTCCACATTCATTCCATCGGTGGTGGTTCCTTTCACCAAGGTGGGCGAAACTGAGCTGCCGCCGCCCACAACAGACAATATCATCTCTGCCACTTGAAGCGGCGTTCCCATCAAGTCTCCCTGTCCAAAACTAAAATTGGCAAGCTGACCGGGGTTTTGGAGGGTTTCCAGACTCGGGAGGGTTCCGCGGTCGGATACCATTCCGTCTGCCAAAACAATCTCTCGTCCAAATCCCAAGTCAGACGCCATTTGGCGCAAACGCGTTGCCCCTGTCATCATTCCCAGATTGATAAAATACGGGTTGCAGGAATCGACAAACGCGTCTTGCATTTGCAACGTGCCATGACCGTCGCGGTTGTGACAGTGAAAAATTTGACCGGAAATGTCAATTTCGCCGGTGCAGGTGTAAGAAAGAGAGGGGCTGATTCCGCTTTCGAGGGCGGCCGCCGCCGTTGAGATTTTGAAGGTGGAGCCAACGGCAAAGGGGGACAGCACCCGGTTAATCATTGGCGCTAGCTCCTCATCGTTCATTGCTGCCGCCGGGTCGTTTGGAGAAAAAGAGGGGAAGCTTGCCATCGCTCGAATTTCACCGCTTGGCGCGTCCAGCACCACAATGGCTCCCTTTTCGATTCCGCTGCCGGCGCGCTCTACAATATCCTGTATCATCATGTCGAGAGTCAGCACCACTCCCGCCGAGTTGCTTCCCGACGTTTGCACCTGTAGGTCGCTTCCCTTCAGGTAGTTGCCCAGACCGTCCAAGCTGCAAATTACGTCAATGGTCTGTCCGTTTTCCTTTAAAAAATCGTTGTAAGCCTTCTCGATTCCGCTAACGCCGTCCCCGTCGCTGTTGCAGTAGCCGATGGTGTGCACCGCAAGGGAGTTTTCCGAATAACGGTCGCTGATTTGATAGATGTGAATATTGGGGTTGTCGCTGTAGCCGTAGGAGACGTCTGTTACAAACGGATTGCCATTTTCCACCATTGACGCCAGTTCTTCTCGCGAAAGGGGACAGCCGAGGGCGATTAGGTCGTCCACCACCGTTGGGTCGGGCAGGGCGACGGCACGATATGCAACGGCGTTGTTGACAAATGAGTTTCCGTTGCAGTCGTAGATTTGCGCGCGTTCCTCCTCCAGCGTTAAACGAAGCGTCTGCTGTTTGCTCGCCGTTTCAGTCAGCTCGGGCGACATGCAGAGATAGGTTGTACGCCCGATCATGCCCACCGCGCAAAACAAAATGATACAAAAGAAAATGACAATTCGCTTTTTCATTCGAGTTCCCCCTTTTGATTAGTTTGGAAAAAGAGAGGATATTTATACAACGAAAGGGATGATTTTCCGGTTGCAAATTCGACTTTCCTATTGACGGAAACCGTTTTATGTCCTATAATATTGTTGGTTGGAACGAAACGAGAGCCAGCCCATGTTGTTTGTTTATAGAAAAGAAAGGAGCTTTTCTTTGTCACATCTTCCCGAACAATTATTGTTACAGGTTGTCTTAATTTTGATTAACGCTTTTTTTGCCGCTACCGAAATTGCCGTGATCAGTTTGAATCCCAACCGGCTTCGGAAACTGGCGGAAGAAGGGGATCGCAGGGCGCCCGGGCTGCTTCGCCTGATTGAACAGCCGTCTGGATTTTTGTCTACCATTCAGATTGGGATTACCCTGGCCGGATTGCTGGGAAGCGCTTTTGCTGCCGATACCTTTTCGGAGTATCTGGTTTCTTTTGTTTACTATGACCTTGGGTTTACTGCGCTGTCTGAGCAGACGCTTGATACCCTTGCCATCATTCTCATAACCTTAATTCTCTCTTATTTTACCTTGGTGTTTGGAGAGCTTGTGCCCAAACGAATTGCGATGCAAAAGCCGTTGGAGGTCGCAAGACTTTCCTGCCGGGTTGTTTCAGGGATTTCTATTGTGATGCGTCCGATCATTTGGCTTCTTTCCGCCTCTACCAACGGCATCTTACGGATTCTGCGCGTTAAGACGGAGCCGGGTGAGGCAAACGTCACGGAAGAAGAAATACGCATGATGATCGAGCTGGGGAGCGAAAAGGGCGCTATCAATCAGGACGAACAGGAATGGTTGGAGAATGTCTTTGAATTTGCAGATACATCGGTGCGGGACGCTATGACTCATGAGATGGATGTTGTCGCGTTTTCCATTGATACGCCCTCTGAACAAATTTTGCAAACGATTCAAAAGACGGGGCTGTCCCGGTTCCCGGTCTATCAGGAGGATATCAACCATATCCTTGGCATTTTAAATGCCAGAGAGTTTTTAATGAATCAAATTTATCAAAACCCAAAGCCGATCAGAGAGCTGCTTCGTCCCGCCTATTTTGTGCCGGAAAGCATCCATGCCGATCAGCTCTTTAAGGACATGCAGAAGAAAAAGGTACACATTTCGATTGTCATTGACGAGTATGGGGAAACGAGCGGGATTATTACAATGGAAGATTTGCTCGAAGAGATTGTCGGAAATATTTATGATGAGTTCGATCCGGCGGAAAAACGAAAAATTGAACAGCTCAAACCGAACCTGTGGCGGGTGTCGGGAAGTCTTGATATTGAGACATTGGCAGAAGAATTGCAGACGTCTATTCCGGACAGCGACGATTATGATACAGTAGGTGGAATGGTTATCAGCTGCCTTCGCACCATTCCAAAAGACGGCGCCGTTTTGGATGTTGAGACCAATGGACTTTTTATTCGTGTTGAAAAGATCGCCGACCGCAGGATACAACAGGTATTGATACAAAAGCTTGAGGAACCCCGCGCTGACAACGGCGCGTAGAGAACATTTCCTTCTTTATTATAGATATATTAAAGAAACAGCTGCATGAAGCCGATGATTTTATCGTTTTTCATGCAGTTTTTTAATAAGAAAAAGAAAAACAAAAAAATATAAAAAAAGGTATTGACAAGAGGGGAAGGAGATGATATAATAAACAAGTTCCGCGA
>CAKRVU010000032.1 GCA_934408835.1 uncultured Oscillospiraceae bacterium
TTCAAGAGATTGCCCGTATTATGTCCGCCGGAGAGATCACTCCTCTTATGCGGAAAACCGCACAGGAGATGATCCGTCATGGGAAAATCATCTCAAATAAATTTAGAATGCAGGAACACTCAAATTGATTTGTCTTTATCTATCGGACAAATTAGGTGCCTTCCCATAAACGATATAATAAGTTGATTGTAAAATTCCGAATTTGTTTTGCATCGGTTCGGTGAAAACGGATATAGATAAAATCCCCCTAATTGTAGGATTATAATAACTACAATTAGGGGGATTATTGTGATATCAAAAAGTTTTTCTCTTGCCCGCAGAAAAAATGAAAACAAACGAAAAGTATGGGTTAAGTGAAATATACCATTTCTTTGGTATGTCCTAACTATTATGACTTCGTTTCTTGTATAGAATTTTCGGGCATCAATTTGGCTCTGGATGAAGAAATAAATGTATTGTCATTCAACAGACGGTGGGTTCTGTAATATTGTTTTTACCGATAAATCGCCCTTTGTATTTTCAGCGTGAGAGAGACGCTGCTTGAAATGGGAACAACCACCAACATGATTTGAAGTAAGCTCGGCCGGACAGGCAAGGTTACAAATTCCATCTTTTTGATAGACGCAGGTTTCATTGCAAAAAATAAGATTCATAAGGGCTCTCCTTCTTTTTATTAGACTATCATCTTTTAAACAGAATATACATAATCCAGAAATTTTTCATGAGAATATTCCCTTTTTTGAAACACAAACTAAAACAGGCGCCAAACTTTTAAAAGGGAGCGGTTTCAATGAAAAAATATATTTTCTTAGCTGTCAGTACATGTTTATTAATTGGAATAAGCTTTTGGATTCCGCAAATGGTTCTTTCTTCTTATCCGGAAGTAAAATTGATTCAACTACAAACGACATATTCGCAGGATACGGTTTCCGTTAGCGGAAAAATTCAAGAGGAGAATCAGACGGAGATCACGACCGACTTTCCATTGGTCATCGATCAGGTTCTTGTAAAAGAAGGCGATGTGATAGAAATAGGAGATTGTTTAGCCACAGTAGATCAACCGGCAACGAAAGACAGCTTGTCCAGTTTATCCGATACGATTGGACAGAAAATCCCTCAGGAATTTTCCGATCGGCTTTCCGGGCTGATGGATCAGGAATATGGGTTTCGTATTCCTAGCGGTATTTACGCAACAGCAAAAGGGGTTGTAACAGCAGTCAATTTACAAGCGCATGCCATTTCACCCATCGGTCAACCGGCAGTGATCTTATCCGACCTTTCAGTCTTACAGGTAAAGGCACAGGCAGGAGAAAGTCAAATCAGCGACCTATCAATAGGTCAACCGGCCATAGTAACAGGAACTGCTCTTGGAGCTTCGAGCTATTCTGCGGTAATTACAGAAATAGCACCAACAGCGACCACCCGTATGAATGGCATGACAACAGAAACGGTAGTCGATATTACATTGGCAATTGAGGAAACGGACGATACGTTAAAACCGGGATATCAGGTTGACGTAACCATTATTACGGGAGACGCCAATCGCCTGATGGCTCCGTACCAATCCATCGGTCAAGATGAAAGCGGTCAGGAATATGTCTATATCTATCAGGATGGAAAAGCGGTGAGGCGAAATGTGACAACAGGAAAGGAAGAGGAGGATATGGTAGAAATTGTATCCGGCGTCTCAGCGGGTGAATGGATGGTAACAGAACAGGATAAAATTTCTGGAAACGAGGTTTCTGTGTTTGCTACAAAGGAGAACGAAGGGTGACGGAACTCATCAAGAATGCCTGTAAGGGGTTGTATCGGCGAAAGGTGCGGACAGTAATCACCCTAATTGGCATTGCAATCGGCGTCATGTCAGTTGTTTTAATTACCTCCATCGGCGATATCGGGAAATTGATGATCGATCAGGAAATGGACAGTATGGGAATGGGCGGGATTGCTGTAGGCGTAGATTCTACGGCAACCTCTCAGGGTCTGTCGGAAGAACAGCTTTCATTCATTGAAAACGACCCGGACGTTGCGGTTTGCATGCCGCTTGTCGCAGATTACACGAATGCTTCTGCGCATAATACTTCCACCAAATGTTTGACGCTTGGGGTGGATGAAAGTGCCGATGAAATTGCCTCATTGGAGCTGCTTTACGGGAGGATGATCACTGATCGTGATGTGTCCCAGAAAAATCGTGTTTGTGTAGTCGACGAAAGCTTTGCGCAAATGATGTATCATCGCAGCAATATTGTTGGGAAAACCATCCAAATTCAAAGGGGTCGCAGTTTTTATGACTTTACAGTTGTAGGAGTAGTCGCGTCAGGCGGAAATATGATGCAGGAGATGGTAGGGGAATATGTCCCCACAATTTTGTATCTCCCCATTAGCGTTATACAGCAATTTTCAAACTCCAAAGATTACGATCAAATTTTATTGGAGCTTAAAGATGGAGCAGACAATCAATTGGTAAGTACTCGGGTAAGTTCCGAAGTCAATCAGAGTTTGGGCGTGGAAAACGCCGCCTCTGTTCAGGACTTTGTAACGCAAAAGGCGGCGTTAAATCGAATTTTTGATTTGGTGACTCTGATTTTAGGTGTCATAGCAGGAATTTCATTGGTTGTGGCAGGTCTGTCTATCATGACTGTGATGCTGATGTCGGTTCAAGAGAGAACGAAGGAGATTGGAATTAAAAAGGCAATCGGAGCTACCAACTTTAGAATTATGTTGGAGTTTTTGATAGAATCCGTGTTTTTGAGTATTGTCGGAAGCATTTTGGGTATCGGTGCGGGAATGCTCATTTCTGGAACAGGATGCGCCCTTTTGTCGCTGGCGTATTTACCAAACTGGAAGACATTGCTTTTTTGCGTTGAATTTTCTGTGGCGGCCGGGGTTTTATTTGGCGTCTATCCCGCCATGAAAGCAGCTAGTTTGCGTCCAGCAGAAGCCTTATCGTGTAATCATTAATGAAACTCGTCATTCAAACCGACTTTCAATGGTTTTACAACAGTTTTCAGGGGAATACCGCCATCTGCTGATATGTCCGTCAGTGATATAGTAACGAAGGGGAATTTCGGGGGTCTGCGTGTCAAAGGAATCTACGATAATCAATTTAATTTTCATTTTTTCCGGGATTAAACTTTTAATATAAACGCTCGCGCTTTGACCGACAAAAACATCCGGTTTATATTCGGCGAGTCCGGCAAGGTTTGGCGCCAATTCCACAAAAATCCCATATGGTTCCACCGAACGGACAATGCCGCACACGGTTTCTCCGGGATGAAAATCAACTACATTTTCATTCCAGGTTCCTAAAAGCTCTTTGTGACTCAAGCAGATTCGACCGGACGGCTCGATCGATTTCACAACAACATGTAATTGCTGACCGCTCCGAAAGCGATCCTTTGGATGAGAAATGCGGGAGATAGATATCGCGTCAATGGGAATGAGAGAGGGAATACCGCATCCGATGTCCACAAAGCTTCCGTAGCCTTCCAGATGCGTTGCAATTGCCGGAATGACATCCCCAGGTCGCAGATGATCCAGATAATGCTTTTGGCACAGCTCCTGAGCGCGCCTGCGGGATAAGACAGGCATGCCATCGCTTTCAAATCCTATGACAACGAAAGATACCGGTTTGTTTACCCGTGATATCATCGCGATATCCCTTGTTGTGCCTTCTCGAATACCGATTGCGCCCTCCTCGCGCGGTATTTTTCCAACTCCGTGGTTTGGCAGCGATACAATTAAATTGTGGTTTTCATCGCAGCGAATGGCAGTCGCCTCCAAAATTCGTTCCGATTGGGCGGCTATCTTTAGCGTTTCCCGACTGCTAAGGATAGCGTCGTTATCCGGCTGCTGTCTCAGCATTCCTTCCGGTAAATAAAACATTTGCGTAAAACCTCCTTGATTTTATAGTACAGCCTATTGTATTCAGGTAAAATTCTGATTATTCTTTCCAAGATGAACTATGCTCTTCTATTCCGCCGCTTTTCAGACTGTTTTTGATTTTGTTCAAGAAATGTAAAATATTATATCTTATGAAGGCTGTCTTTTGGAAAAGAAGTTAAAATTCGAGCTTTTTTTCTCTTTTCCGGTGATATACTAAACAGAAATAGCAGAAGCAAGGGAAACGTATGATGTTTTACAAAAAATCGCAATAAATTTCCTCGTAATTTTTTTGTTTTACTGCACATTCTAAAAATGGGCAGCGTCTGCCCAAATCTAAATTTTGGAAGTGATGCCTTTGAGAAAATTTTTTCGCTTTCTAGCTTCCACAATCGCTGCGCTTTCTTTGGGCACGATGGGAATTGTCAGTTATTATTCCTACGCGTTGCCAGGACAGTATTCCGTATTTACAGATCATTCAGTTGCGCTCGATTCTCCTGGAATTTACACCTCTTCTTCCGCTCCCGAACAACGGGTGGCAAACAGTTTAACAGAAAGTCACGGCGCAGATGTAGAACTCTCCCTTTTGGGAATGATTCCCATCAAGGAGGCGCATGTCACTAAACTGGTTGACCAAAAGGTGATTCCATGCGGGACGCCGTTTGGCGTTAAAATGTTGACCAACGGTGTTATGGTAATAGGATTAAGCGATATTACAACAAAAGACGGAGTCGTCAATCCGGCGGAAGAAGCCGGCGTCCAAATTGGTGACGTGATTACGTCTGTGAACGGAATTTCGGTTTCATCCAACGAGCAAATTGGAACTATTGTCAGCGAAAGTGACGGTGAACCTATTTCTGTGGAATTGATTCGCGACGATGTAGACCAAACCGTGACCCTTCAGCCTGCAATGGCATATCCCGGAAGCACTTATAAGGCCGGAATATGGGTTCGGGATAGCTCTGCCGGAATTGGAATTATCACATTTTGCCTTGAAGATGGTGTTTTCGGAGGGTTGGGGCACCCGATCTGCGATGTGGACACAGGAGCGGCATTGCCTCTCGGCAGCGGTGAAATTGTAGAAGCGTCTATCAACGGTATCAAAAAAGGATATGTTGGAGAGCCGGGCGAGCTGTGCGGTACCTTCACCAATGATTCCTCTATTGGAATTGTAGACTATAATTCTGACGCCGGAATTTTTGGAGAACTGAGTACTCCGTTGTCGCCTCATGACGCGGTTGAGGTTGGCTTAAAACAGGAAGTAAAAACAGGACCGGCCACAATTTACACTACGCTTTCGGGAGAAGAACCTCAAGAGTATGACATTGAAATTCTTTCGGTAAATGTCAACGATGATTCTAATAATAAAAATATGGTTATTAAAGTAACGGATCCAGAATTGTTAGCGCAAACAGGCGGCATTGTGCAGGGAATGAGCGGAAGCCCTATTTTGCAAAACGGAAAATTAGTAGGTGCTGTTACGCATGTATTCGTCAATGATCCCACCAAGGGATATGGGATTTTTGCAGAGAACATGCTTGAGGTTGCAGAACAATTGGAACAATCTTAACCATTTTAATTTGAAGTCCGGCAAACTCTCTGCCGGATTTCTTATTTTTCTACTTCAAATGTTACAGTTAAATCCTGCTGTGGTATGGATAATTTACTCGGATATCCATCGGAATCTAATTTCAGAATATAACTTCCTTCTTCCGTTATTCCCGATATCTCTCTTTGGTTTTTAGTCTGTGCGTCCTGAAGAGAAGCCACAATATCGTTTCCCACAGAGGACTTTAGCAGGGAAGCGTCTTCAATAGACATTGAAAGCCCCTGGTAATTTAGTTCGATTTGCCACTGACCGTTTTCGTCCATGGTATAGTACTCTTCAAAACCGGCAAGCGAGTCCGGTTCTTGATAGCGAATCCGGTAATCGCCTCCGGTATGATGAATTGTCAATTCACTTTCTTCTCCACGATCGTCTACTGAAGCGAACAGTGAATAGTTGGTTTGTACAGAAACGGTATCATTGGTGAAAAAAGAACAGCCTACGCCAAAAAAAAGCAGCGATATCATCATCGCTGCAAAAGAAAATGTTCTTTTCATAAATCATTCTCCCTTGCAAAGTATGTTAATACCTATGCAAGTGAAGGAACAAGTAGACTTATTGGATTAGGGTAATATCCCCGATAACCGGAATTCGGAATAAACGAAATTGCGCGGCAGAAATAATACCGATAATGATGAGCGCTAATATGCCCAATCCGCTGAGTGCAGATAATACCTGAATCATAACGTAAAACGGAAGAAAAATGTTTCCCATTCCAAACAGGAACCCCAATACAGCAAAAATACCATTGAGACAAACACTCAATATCAATAATAAAAGTCCCTGATTTGCTACCTGCCTTCCAAACTGAGTTTTATTTTTGCACACCAATGGGAGCCAAAACAAAAACGGCACATATGCCAGTGCATAAATGACATTCATACTATATGACGCACGAGGCGGTTGGTTGCGTACCTGTTTACCGCAATACGGGCAATATAAAGACTCATTTTGGATCTGTTTTCCACAATATCGACAAAACACAATGATACCTCCTATTCATTTGTTGTTATGTCACAAACAATCTACTTTATTATATCATATGATTCAAAATCGGTCAAGTTTTGCTACAACGGATGGTTGCTCTTTATGGCTATTGCAGGGCTGGGCTCGCATGACTTTTTTGCAGCACTTTATTTTACCCCATTAGTTAGACATTCGTGTTCGGTTATCCGTTCCCAGGAATTGAAGCGGTGTCATTTGCGAAAAAATACGGGAAACAATACGGTCAGAATATCGTTTTTCAATTTCCGGCGGAGTTAAATTACTATTGATGATAGTAGATCGATTGGTCAGCAATCGGTTGTTAATCAAATCATATAGGGCGGCGGCACTAAAAGAAGATTCGAACTCTGCACCAAGATCGTCGATAATCAGCAAGTCAACTGAAGTTAGAAAATCTATGATACGCTCCTCTTCCAAAGGCGCTCTGCCAAAATACTGGTCGGAGATCTTGCAGACAAGATCGGAAGCGGTGTTGTAAATCACCAGATAGCCTCGTTCCAGTACCTTTCGTGCAATAGACAATGAAAGATGCGTTTTCCCAAGACCAGTTTTTCCAAACATTAAAATTCCTTTGGAGGAGGGTGTATATTGTTCGGCATATTGCATGCAAAAATGGAGAACGTGTTCCATTTGCTTGCGGGCAGAGACCGGAAGATTGTCCGATTTTTCATCTGAATAGTAGGACAATTGAAAGTCGCTGAAACGAGTGAGCGACAGATGAGAGTTTTTTTGAAAATCGCGCATGGAAATTTGACGGAGAAGTTCTTTCAGACATTGACAGGGTTCGCCTTCCAGATAGCCGTAATCCTCACACAAAGGGCACACAGGAGGAGGCAGAAGATAGTCGGCGGGAAGTCGGTTTGCTTCCAGTTCCTGAGCAATTTGCCTCTGTATTTCTTGATTTTGTTTTTGTAAAATTTCCATTGCGTTGCTGTTTGTCGATGTGTTCGCCAAAATCTCTTTGGAAAGGGAGATACTGGTTTGCCGAAGCTGTTGCAACAAACTTTTGATTTTCGGGGCTTGGCGGACAGCTTCTTGCTGATGTAATTGCGTTATTTGCACTCGGTTGCGACGGCGGTATTCCAATTCCCGTATTGCTTGTTGATAGATTTGCTTTTTGGTTAACATGCTTGCAATCTCCTTTCATCTCATTCTTCCGGGATGAATAGCCCTCGTTTACTTAATTCTGCCAGATCATAGGATGTTTCACGCTTAGGCTCTGTCTTCTTTTTCTTCTCCGGTAGGGTTTCTACTTTGGCGATATCCTCTGGCGTTTTGACCCCTTCCTTATGCCAGGAGGTCAGAATTTTATTCGTATAAGCAAATGAAAGTTTGCCGATTGTGTCCACGGTTTTCTCGTATGCTATCTGAATAATTGGGAGTGAATACGAATAAGAGGAGAACCATTTTTCGATGTAATCGGATTCCTTTTTGGTAAGGCGGCGGTTGTGGATTCCGAAACATCCGGTAATCAGCCGTTCCCGTTCTGTTTTTTCTGTTAAAATTTGGATTTGTTTTTCCGCCAGCTCGTGGGACGTAATATTGCGGTCTGCCCAGTCCTCAGAAAGGGTCAGTAGATATCGCGGCGTAAGCTTGTCCATCCGAACGCAAAAGTCAATCATCATCAAGATTACGTCCACCGGTAATAACGTACTTTGCAAAATATACAGCAGATTTCTGCGTTCCAACGGTTTTAACGGACGACCGTACAGCGCCTCGGAGTTTTCAAATAACAAACGCGCTTGAGGGTCTTCTTCATAGGCTTTTGTCAACTCTTCGGAGGTAATAGATGAAGCGGAAGGTTTGACAAGAGAAACTGCGGGCGCTTTTTCTTCTTTTTCCTCTATTAAAATTCCTTTTTCATGCCAATATCGCAACGAGTCGTCAATTTGACCCTCAGAAAGGGAAAGACGAGTTGAAATTTCCTCAACAGTAAGGGGCTCTGTTTCTGAAAACAAAAGAAGTAAAACGCGCAGGGAGTCGCCGCTTGCCTCCCGCAAATGAGAAAGAGCTTGCGTTGGAATTGCGGTCATCCCGCGGTAGTTTTTCCAGTTCATTTGATAATTCATAGTTCAGGTGCCTCAACTATCCAGAGAAAAGTCTTCCGGATTCCATTTTGGGATAGATTGTTTTTTCTCAGGAGTCCTTTTGAGCGGGTCATAACGAAATTTTCGGCAATGATGATCTGGGGCAACGATGCCACAGCGTTCACAGAGAATCGTATCGTGCAGTGTTTTGGAATAACGGCAGTAAGAGCAAGAGGGAACTATTTTTTTTTGAAATAATTTCAGTTTCATTATGAAGGCGATCCTTTCCGTAAAAAATGTTTCTTTCCTATTGTAACAGATTTTTTGTCGCAACACAATAAAAAAGCGGAGAAAACCAGCAATAAAATCGAAGCCGTAGGACTTCCGTGACCTGCAACTGCTGTTACAGTCGTATTGGCTGAAAAAACGGATACGGCGTCTTCCTGAAATTGGAACAATAACAGCGATGTGATAAAACTGACAATCAGATATAATATGCGATAACGATAAAACAGCTTCATAGAAATTCCGGTTTTAGAAAGAATTGCCCGAATTTGAAGATGGACGCAAAAACCCCCGAACGAAGTGATTAAAACAGTGAGGAAAAAAGAAAGGGCGCCGGGCGCCTGTTTGCAAAGGACGACGCCGTTGCTCACTTCCAGCATGCCGGTTACAAAGGCGGACGCTGTTTCAGAAGGCAAAAAAGGAGCGGCGACCGTTTCTAGCAATTGAAAAAATCCAATTTGCTGCAATAAACCCAGTATTCCAGAAAACAGAAGAACAAAGGAGCAAATGTTGACCATGGCAGTTGTGGACGACTTGACAGAACAGACCAATGCGTCAGAAAAATTTGGGGTTTGGTTGGAAAGAGAAAGCGGTTCCGCTTTCTTTCCGATTCCAGA
>CAKRVU010000033.1 GCA_934408835.1 uncultured Oscillospiraceae bacterium
ACGCTTCGGCGGAATAAACCAAATTTGGAGGAAAATTTATGGCAGTCGTATCAATGAAACAGTTATTAGAAGCAGGAGTTCACTTTGGTCATCAAACCAGAAGGTGGAATCCTAAAATGCGTCCGTATATCTTTACAGAACGCAACGGGATTTATATTGTTGACCTGCAAAAAACTGTGCGTAAATTGGATGAAGCATATCGTTTTGTAAATGATATCGTTGCAGAAGGCGAAGAAATTTTATTTGTCGGCACAAAAAAACAGGCCGGCGAATCTATCCGGGAAGAGGCGGAACGTTGTGGCATGCATTATGTCAATGCTCGTTGGTTGGGCGGCATGATGACAAATTTCAAAACCATTCGTACCCGCATCGATCGCTTAGAGCAGCTGCACAAAATGAAAGAAGACGGTACATTTGATCTCCTTCCTAAAAAAGAAGTCATCAAATTAAATTTAGAAATTGAAAAGCTTGAGAAATTCTTAGGCGGAATCAATGAGATGAAAAAGCTTCCGGGTGCGTTATTTATTGTCGATCCTAGAAAAGAAAGGATTGCAGTTGCGGAGGCGAAAAAGCTTGGTATTCCGATTATTGCTATTGTAGATACCAATTGCGACCCTGATGAAATTGATTATGTCATTCCAGGAAATGACGATGCGATCCGCGCGGTAAAACTGATATCAAACGTTATCGCAGACGCGGTTTTAGAAGCAAAACAGGGAACTGAAGTATTTGAAGAAAATCCTTTTGAATCTGAAGAAATAGATGACGAAGAAAATAGTCTGGATAGCGACGAAGAGTCTGTTTCTGAAGAAGCATAAAAATCAAGTTACAATAAATAAATGAAGATTAATTTTTAGAGTGGAGGAATTATCATGCCTGCATTTACTGCAAAGGATGTTCAGGAGCTTCGCCAAAAAACTGGCGTTGGAATGATGGATTGTAAGAAAGCGTTGACCGAGGCAGACGGCGACGCAGAGAAAGCCGTTGAAATTCTGAGAGAGAAAGGTTTAGCCGCTATGGCTAAAAAGTCTGGTCGTATTGCAGCCGAAGGTTTGGTTACAGCTGTGATTGACGAAGACAAAAAAGTCGGTGTAGTTTTGGAAGTAAATTCTGAGACTGATTTTGTGGCAAAAAACAGCAATTTTGTATCATTTGTGGAAGCAGTTGCTCAAACAGTACTCCATAACGCACCGCAAGACGTTGCAGAATTAAATACCATGAAATTATATGGTCAGGATCTCACTGTTGAAGAGGCTTTGCGCGAACGAATTCTTACCATTGGTGAAAATATCCAAATTCGACGCTTTACCAGAATGGAAGGAGACTTGGTTTCTTACGTTCATGGTGCTGGCAAAATTGGCGTTATGGTAAAGTTTGACACTGATTTGGCTGACAATGAAAACTTCAAAATTTACGCGAAGGATGTTGCCATGCAAATTGCAGCAGCATTCCCGCAGTATTTAAGTGAGTCTGATATTCCGACAGAAGTAGTGGAAAAAGAAAAAGAAATTTTGACAACACAAGCAATGAATGAAGGAAAACCTGCAAACATTGCAGAAAAAATGGTAGCTGGTAGAATTAAGAAATTCTTTAAGGAAATCTGTTTGTTAGACCAGCCATTTGTCAAAGATACCGACCTGACAATTGCAGACTATACGCAGAATACTGCGAAACAGCTAGGCGGAGAAATCAAAATTATTGATTTTGTGCGTTGTGAGCGCGGTGAAGGAATTGAAAAGAAAACAGATAATTTCGCTGAAGAAATTGCTGGTATGGTAAAGTAAGTATCAATCTTTGATTAAACTGCTGAATAGAAAAAAGCCTCCGGGAATCCCGGAGGCTTTTTTTAGCGAGAGTGATCAGAATGAATTAGTCACAGCAGCAATCGTTACCGCCACGACCACCGTTGTCATTACCACAGCAACAGCAAATCAAGAGAATTAAGATGATGATCCAGCAGCAGTTGCCGCCTCCAAAGAAACCGTTATTATTACACATGTGAGTTTTCCTCCTTTATTTAAGTTACACTGCATATTATGTGATCTGCTTGAATTGTGTGAACGTCCCGAAAAAATATTAAAACCGGGTTAATTCGTCCAAATATTCCAATGCTCCGATCTATAATAAAATGGATATAGGAGGAATTTGATTTATGTACGTTTTCAATGGATTTACGGAAAAGGCAAACGAAGCGTTAAATCTTGCTATTATCATATCACAAAAACTGGGCCATACTTGCGTTGGCACCGAACATTTATTATACGGTTTATCCTCTGAAGGTGGCGGCGTGGCAGCAACCTTACTCAATCAAAAAAATGTGTTTGCAGCAGATGTAGAACAAAAATTGATTTCTGTTGTTGGAAAAGGCGTCTCTTGCCGAATGACTCCGGATGATTTTACACCACGCGCAAAACATATATTAGAAAAATCATTATTAGAAGCACAAAGGGTAGGTCATCAATATATTGGCACAGAGCATATTTTACTTGCCTTTTTAAAAGAACAGGATTCCTATGGTATTCTATTTCTACAAGACATGGGGATCAATCCAAAAGAGCTTTACGCGAAGTGTATTTCTGAAATTACGGAAAACGAAATCACGGATTCATTGTCAGATGACTTTTTTGATGACGACGCTAGTTTGGGAAAGCAAAATAAATTTCAAAAATCTGCATTGGAACAATATAGTCGTGATTTAAGCGAACTTGCAGCGAAGCAAAAAATTGATCCCGTGATTGGAAGACAAACAGAAATTGATCGCGTCATTCAGATTTTATCTCGGCGCACAAAAAATAATCCGTGTCTTATCGGAGAACCTGGCGTCGGAAAAACTGCAATTGTCGAAGGTCTGGCTCAAAAAATTATGTTGGGCGAAGTCCCGGAAATCTTAAAAGAGAAAAGGGTCATTTCTCTCGACTTAACGGCAATACTCGCAGGTGCAAAATATCGCGGTGACTTTGAAGAACGGATTAAGAATGTTTTGGATGAAGTATTAAAATCTAAAAACATTATTGTGTTTATTGATGAGCTTCACAATATTGTTGGCGCCGGTTCAGCAGAAGGGGCTGTAGATGCAGCTAATATATTAAAACCACAGTTGGCCCGTGGTGAAATACAGATTATCGGAGCCACCACAACGTCAGAATACCATGAGCAAATTGAAAAGGATAGCGCCCTGGAGCGAAGATTTCAACCGATTTTGGTAGGAGAACCTAGTTTACAGGACGCTAAGGCAATTCTATCCGGATTGAGAGACAAATACGAAGCACATCATAAAATAAAAATTACCGATGAGGCAATCCAAGCTGCGGTAGAATTATCAGATCGGTATTTATCAGACCGTTTTTTGCCTGACAAGGCGATCGACTTGATAGACGAGGCAGCGTCTCGCATTCGATTAAATACATTTACAGCACCTCATGAACTGCAGGATTTGGAAAAAGAACTGCGCAAATTCAAAGAAGAAATGGCGGCTTCCATTCATGCACAAGATTTTGAGAGAGCTGCACAATTGCGTGATCGGGAAAAACAATTGCAGTCTGAGTTTAACAATCAAAAATCACTCTGGCAACAGATGAAAACAAAAAATGTTCAGGAATTGACAGGAGAAGATATCGCTGAAATTGTATCATCCTGGACATCCATTCCGTTGCAACAAATCAATCAATCAGAAAGCGAACGGTTGTTACATTTGGAGTCCATCCTACATCAAAGAATTGTGGGACAAGACGAAGCAGTGAAGGCAGTAGCACGTTCCATCAGAAGAAGTAGGGTAGGGCTGAAAGACCCAAATCGTCCCATTGGTTCCTTTTTGTTTTTGGGACCGAGCGGCGTAGGAAAAACAGAACTCTGCAAGGTGCTTGCAGAAGCGCTATTTGGAGACGAACAAGCTTTAATTCGGTTTGATATGTCAGAATATATGGAACGCCATACGATATCCCGTTTAATTGGTTCTCCGCCTGGCTATGTCGGTTATGAAAAAGGAGGGCAATTAACAGAAAAGGTGCGAAGGAAACCTTATTCCGTTCTGTTGTTCGATGAAATCGAAAAAGCGCATCCGGATATTTTTCAGATCTTCTTACAAATATTAGATGACGGTATGGTAACTGATTCACAGGGCAGAACTGTTGATTTGAGAAATGTTGTTATTATTTTGACGTCTAATATTGGCGCAACTAAGATCATGAATTCCCTGAATATTGGGTTTGCATTACAAGACCTTAATAGCGATGATGTCAACAAGCAGATGAAAGCCGATATTTTTTCAGAACTGAAAGGCAAGTTTCGACCGGAATTTTTGAACCGGTTGGACGACATTATCGTTTTTCGGAGACTGGAAAAAACACAACTACGGGAAGTTACAAAAAAACTGCTGAAAAATACAGCTGAACGCGCTCAGAAAATAGGGTACTCCATATCCTACGATGAATCAGTAGTCAATGAAATTGTCAATCAAGGGTTTCAAAAACAAAGCGGCGCTCGTCCATTAAAGCGCATTATTACAAAAGAAATCGAGGATTCTTTATCTGAAAAAATTTTAAAAAGAGACTTAACATCCCAACAAGTGAATTTTTGTGTGCAGAAAAATGGTAAAATTTCCATTTCTAGTAAAAGCTGCGAAGAAATATCAAAATAACCATGCTCCGGAGTGCTATTGAAGCGACTGCTTTTCCGGAGCATGGTTGCTTTTTGAATTTGAACTCAATCATGTTTGATTGTCTTTTTACCCTGGTGTTGACCAATTGTCACCAACGGGTTTTTGTCTACAGCGCACTTAACTTGTTGATTGGAAACGTGAGTGTAAATTTCAGTAGTTCCTACATTGGAATGTCCCAAAAGTTCTTTTAAAGTCAATAAATCCACCTGACCATACTGGTACAGCAGCGTTGCTGCCGTATGGCGCAACTTGTGCGGGGTGATCCCTTTTTGTGATAATCCGCATAGCTTCAGGTAATCATTTAGTATGTTTTCGATTTGACGACCTCCAAGACGATAGCCGTTTTTTGACAGGAATAATGCGTCCGGCTCACGAATGGCGCCGGATTTTTTCTTTCGCTCTTCTAAATATTCGGACAACGCGTCTTTGCAAGCCTGATTCAGATATACGATTCTTTCTTTATTTCCTTTTCCAAGCAATTTTAAAGTTCCCGACGCTGTATCAAAATCGTTCATACTGATTCCTACCAGTTCTGATAAACGCATACCGCAGTTTAAGAAGAATGTAATGATACAAAAATTCCTGGCTTGATAAGGCGAATTCGTTTCACGAATCGTATGGAGCAATAAAATGCAGTCCTCTAATGGAAGATAGATAGGAATGGATTTTTTATTAGAAGGTATTTCTAAATGTTCAATTGGATTTTCCGAAATAGCGTGCGTATGATAGGTTAAGTACTTAAAAAAACCGCGTAATGCAGAAACCTTACGCGCTCTGCTTTGGCTGCCGTTTTGTCGTTTTGACATCACAAAATTTAAAAACTCATAAACATCCATCAAAGTGACAGACTGAATGAACGGCAAATCCACATCATTGATAGCTATGGAATCAAATGAAGATGATTGAGAAACAAGCCCGCGATGTTGTTTCAAAAATCGAAAAAATAAATTTAAATCGCTGGCATATCCATTCACTGTTTTGACAGAGCGTCCTTTGATGGTAATCAAATATAGAAAATATTCCCGCATAATTTTAGGATATTCTTCGTAAGAGATCGTATGATTGCTGATTGGATCCACCCCCTCTACTTCGTTAAATTTCTATTTAACGAAGTAGCATATCCTTTCTTTTTATCCTTCTAAAGAATTCCGAGCTTCCGATGAACCTTTTCAAGCGTACGAGAAGCATATTCCGATGCTGCAATTGTTCCATCTTCCGCCACCTTGAGCAAATACGACGCGTCTCTGCGATAAACGGAAAATTGTTCCCGAACTGGTCGCAACGTTTCGACAACGCATTCTCCAACGGCTGTTTTAAATTCGCCGTATCCTTTATGGGAGAACTCTTTTTCTACTTCTTCCAGAGTGCGTTCTGTCAACACTGAATAGATTGTCATCAAATTGTTGATTCCATCTTTTCCTTCTCGATAACAGACTTTCATTTCCGAATCTGTCATAGCGCGTTTGCATTTCTTCATAATTTGTTCCGGCGTATCCAAAATATAAATACAACCATTCGGATTGCTGTTGGATTTTGACATCTTTTGGGTTGGATCGGCCAGTGACATAATCCGTGCTCCCTGTGGCGCAATATACGGTTCCGGAACCCGAAACGTCTGACCATATAGTCCATTAAAACGTTCCGCAATATCCCGTGTAATTTCCAAATGTTGTTTTTGATCTGCCCCAATGGGGACAAAATCAGGCTGATACAATAGAATATCAGCCGCCATCAACACAGGGTATCCAAAAAGCCCGGCATTAATGTTATCCGGGTGCTTTTGACTTTTATCTTTAAATTGCGTCATACGGGACAGCTCTCCAAACTGCGTATAACACTCCAAAACCCAATTTAACTGTGCGTGCTGCGGTACTTGGCTTTGAACAAACAACAGGCTTTTCTTCAAATCAATTCCGCATGCCAAAAGCAGCGCAATAGCGTCCAACGTCTGTTCCCGCCGTTTTTTGGAGTCCAGCCTAATTGTCAGCGAGTGAAGATTGGCGATAAAAAAGATACAACGATACTCTTCCTGTAAGCGTCCCCAATTCCGAACAGCACCAATATAATTCCCCAGTGTAAAAATTCCGGTTGGTTGTATTCCGCTCAACATCGTTTGCAAATCATTTGATTGGTGACTCAAAAAATCCCCTCCTAAACACGATTGCTTTTGGTCAATAATGACTCTAGTAATTCTCCCAGCCTTGAAACTCCGGAAGTGATTTCCTCTCTGGACGAGGCCGAATAATTCATTCGAAAAGAATGACAGCAGACGTTTTGATCGGTTAAAAATGCATTTCCTGGAACAACGGCTACCTTCTTTTCCAATGCTGCACGTCGACAAAAATCCGGCATATCCACAGAATCAGGCAAGGTGCACCACAAAAACATTCCCCCGTTCGGGTGCGTCCAATGGGTTCCTGTCGGAAAATATTGCTCTAGACTCGATAACATCCATTCTGCTTTTGTTCGGTACAACTCGCGCAATTGCTGTACATGTGCTTCATGAGGATACCTTGTCAAATATTCGTGCAAAACCATTTGTGACCAAACATTAGTATGCAAATCATTACACTGCTTCATCGTGGTAATCTTTGCCAAAATTTGGCGATTCCCATAAAGATAACCTATTCGAAATCCGGGAGAAACAATTTTAGAAAAGCTCCCACAGTATACAACTACCCCTTCTTCGTCAAATGCCTTGATGGGCGGCAGGGCGGTTCCCGAAAAATAAAGCTCTCCATATGGATCGTCTTCGACAATCACAACGCGATACTTCTTTGCCAACTGATATACGAGTTTCCGTTTTTGAAGCGACATGGTGATTCCCAATGGATTCTGAAAATTCGGAATCAGGTACAAAAGCTTTGCAGACGGGTGAGCGTTCATCGCCTCTTCCAAAGCAGAAATGGAAATTCCATCCGATTCTACCGGAATGCCTACTAAAGCTGCGCCATTCGCTCGAAAAATGTCAAGCGCTCCTAAGTAACTGGGGCTTTCACACAATATCACATCTCCGTCAGAGCAAAATATGCGGGTCATGAGGTCAATTCCTTGTTGGGCGCCCGAAGTAATCAACAGATCGTTTTCCGGTTGATGCAAATCCCACTTTTTTACTAGCGTCTGCTGCAAATGTTTCCGCAACGGCAGATATCCTTCTGTCCGATGGTATTGTAGTACCGATACCGGGTGTTCCTGTAAAATGTTCTGACTAATCTCCTGAATGGCCTCAACCGGGAAAGATTCAGGAGCCGGGATACCTCCGGCAAAAGTAATCATATTAGGATCGCTGCAATATTTCAAAATCTCATCAATTGCTGATGGTTGCAACGAATTGATTCGGGAAGCAAATGACAGTTTCATTGTTTATCACATCCTCTCAAAGAGATATCATAGCATTCTCTATTATACCAGCTGTTCTCAAAAATTGCAATAAAAGCGGAAATGACAATATAAAAATTGTCATGATAGCAAAAATTACAGATTTTGCATACTCTGATATAAAATAAGCGAGGTGGCTATTTATGAATTTTTGTTATCCGTTTGTTCATACTCCCCTGCCCTATTCTTATGACGCACTGGAGCCTTATATTGATGAAAAAACCATGCATTTACATTATGACAGGCATCTGCAAAATTATATCAATCAACTAAACGAATTGCTCAAACAGAATCCATCGTTGCAAAAGCTGCCGATTTGTCGGCTGATTTGTTGTGCCCACAAACTCTCCGAACCGCTAAAAACCTCTGTTCGTAATCAGGCTGGCGGTGTTTACAACCATTTGTTTTATTTTGATGGAATGATTGCCCCATCTAGTCAACCGTGGATGCCAATTGGAAGACTTGCGAAAGAAATCGACCGGCAGTTTGGAAGTTTTGCTGCCTTTAAAAAGCGGTTTCAAAAAGCAGCTTTGTCTGTATTTGGTTCTGGATATGCATGGCTCATTTTGTGCCAAAATCAATTACGTATCGTAACTACGCCAAATCAAAATACCCCGATAGGACGGGGCGCATGCCCGATACTGAACATTGATGTTTGGGAACACGCTTACTATCTGAAGCATTATAACGAGCGCGCGGCATATATTGACGACTGGTTTTCTGTGGTGAACTGGGAAAAGGCGGACGAACGATATTTGGCAGCCCGTCAACCCTGTAGACGTTGATATGGCGGCGTCTTTCATTCCTGATCAATTCAATTGTTTGATATATTGAGATGGAATATCCTGAATAAAACGACTGGGATTCTTTTTTCTGCCGTCTATTTCGAGGCAACAGGTGAAAAACAATTGTTTTTTAGGACGCGTCATGGCAACATAAAAGGTGCGGCGTTCCTCAGACAAATCGTTTTTACGTACAGACTGATAAGTTGGAAAGGTTTCATCTTGAAGACCTGCTAAAAATACTGTGTCAAATTCTGCTCCTTTGGCCTGATGGACTGTTAAAATCGGGATTCGGGGATGAAGCTTTAACAATCGATCCAAATTAGTGGATGACAAAACAGCCAGTTTTAAAAATTCCTGAATCTGCTCTGTTATTCTTCCTTCCATATTCTCCGCTTGATGACAAAGTTCCAACAACTCATCCAGATTCCGCATAGACGTAACATTTTCTTTCCATAAGCTTCTAATATGCATTGTTTCAATAATCTGTTCCATCAGCCTCGATAGAGAAGAATCAGCCATATGGAGCCGAAGCTCCGAAAGCGTCCGCGCTAATTTTTCAAACGAATGATTTTCAAATACTTCCTGAC
>CAKRVU010000034.1 GCA_934408835.1 uncultured Oscillospiraceae bacterium
ATACGGATATTGTTATTGACAAAGTAGTAGCTGTAGAGAAAGATCATGATTTCATGGTTGGCGCGCCCTATGTAACCGGAGCAACCGTTTCAGCAAAGGTGCTTAAAAACGGCAAATCCAAAAAGATTACAGTTTTCACTTATAAGCCCAAGAAGGATAGCAAGAGAAAAATGGGGCACAGACAGCCGTATACACAATTGAAAATTGAATCTATTCAGGTAAAATAAAAACAGAAAATGATTCGAGCTGAGTTTTTTCGGTCATCAGAAGGCTTTTCGGGATTTTCGATTTCCGGTCATGCCGGGATGGCGGTCGCCGGAGAGGCGGACGTAGTTTGCGCCGCTGTTTCATCGGCTGTACAGCTGACAGCAAACGGATTGACGGAGGTTTGCGGTGAAACGGTTTCCCTTGCGGTGGAAGAAAACCAAATTCGTCTGATCAAAGAAAATGAGAGTTTATCCGATAGCGGACGATGTTTTTTGGAAGCGCTGTTTCTTCATTTGCAGTTGCTTTCGGAAGAGAGCCCGGACGCTATTACAATCATTCTAACGGAGGTGTAAGGTATGCTAAGAATTAGTATGCAATTTTTTGCTCATAAAAAAGGAGTTGGATCGACGCGGAACGGACGTGATTCTGAGTCGAAGCGGTTGGGAACAAAACGTGCTGATGGTCAATTTGTTCTTGCCGGTAATATTTTGGTTCGCCAAAGAGGTACGCATATTCATCCAGGCAATAATGTGGGTCGCGGTTCAGACGACACCCTGTTTGCTAAGATTGACGGCAAAGTAAAATTTGAGCGCGTTGGGCGGAACCGGAAACAGGTTAGCGTCTATACCACAGAGGCATAAAAGAATAAAGACACAGGTCCCGGGGAGAATGCTTCTCGGGATTTCTTTATCATATGAATGGAAAAAGGAGCGGAAGATGTTTGTAGATATTGTAAAAATCAAAATTAAAGCTGGCGATGGCGGCGATGGTGCAGTTTCTTTTCATCGGGAAAAGTACGTTGCTGCTGGCGGACCGGATGGTGGCGACGGCGGTCGGGGCGGCAATGTGATTCTGGTAGCAGACGATCATCTTTCCACCCTGATTGATTTCCGGTATCGCAGGAAATACGAGGCTAACCGCGGCGAAAACGGCAAGGGGAACCGCTGTACCGGCAAAAGCGGAGAGGATTTAGTGATTCGGGTTCCGCGCGGTACTTTGGTGCGGGAAGTCGACAGCGGTCGCTTGATGGCGGATATATCGGGAGACGAACCGGTGTTGCTTGCCAAAGGTGGTCGCGGCGGCTGGGGAAATACTCATTTTGCTACTCCTACCAGACAAATCCCTCGCTTTGCAAAGCCCGGTGGTAAGGGAGAGGAATATGAAGTGCAGTTAGAACTGAAGCTGTTGGCAGATGTGGGGCTGGTGGGGTATCCCAATGTTGGAAAATCGACCCTGATTTCTGTTGTAAGCGCAGCCAAACCTAAGATTGCGAACTATCATTTTACAACGCTGACCCCGGTTTTGGGAGTTGTGAAAATATCTGAGGACTGTTCCTTTGTTATGGCTGATATTCCCGGTTTAATCGAAGGCGCTAGTGAAGGAGTAGGGCTTGGACATTCGTTTTTGCGCCATGTGGAGCGCTGTCGGTTGATTTTGCATGTTGTGGATGTTTCCTCCGTCGAGGGGAGAGATCCAATAACGGATTTCGAGCAGATTTGCCAGGAACTCGAGCGCTTTGATTCTGAACTTTCTCAAAGACCGCAAATTGTTGTTGGAAATAAGGCGGATTTAGCGTCGCCAGAACAGGTGAATCGATTGAAGGATTATGTAACGGAAAAAGGGCATTCCTTTTACTCGATTTCCGCTGCTACAACACAGGGAGTTTCTCACCTGATGAACGAGGTTGCCGCTGTATTGGCAACGTTACCTGCTGTCAAACGCTTTGAACCTGATTTTGTTCCGGAAACGGTGCCGGAAAATGGGCGTGAATTTTCAATCGTTCAGGAAAATGGGGTCTATTATGTTGACGCACCTTTTTTGGAGCCAATTCTGCGTAATTGTAATATGGACGACTATGAATCGCTTCAATATTTTCAGAGGGTTTTGCGGGAAAGCGGTGTAATCTCGCGACTGGAGGAGATGGGAGTACAAGAGGGAGATACGATTGATTTGCTCGGATGGCAATTCGATTTTGTTTTTTGATTTTCTTCAGGACTCGCCATGGACGCTGTCTTGACTGTGGCTGTTACAAATTCAAACCGGTAAATATTTCCAAAGTGTAAAATCGGCAAGATGGGCTTAACAAAATTTTGGGTATGTGTTATAATATCATATTGTATTGGATTACTTTCAGGAGGATCGTAAAATGACGCTGGTAAACAAAGAAAATAAAGAGGTGAATCAATACGAGTTAGAAGTTTCGGTGGAAGCTTCTGTATTCGATGAAGCCTGTAATAAAGCGTATAAAAAAAATGTAAAAAGAATTTCAGTGCCCGGGTTTCGGGTCGGCAAGGCGCCTCGTCAAGTGATTGAAAAACGCTATGGTGAGGGCGTGTTTTATGAAGACGCGATTGAACTGTCGTATCCTGCTGCTTTGGCGGCTGCGATTGAGGAAGCCGGTTTGGACGTGGTTGCTGTGGAATCATTGGAACCAACGGAGGTTAGCGCGGAAAAAGGATTTTCTTTTAAGGCGCTTTGTATCGTAAAACCCGAAGTGGATATTGATGATTACAAAAACATTTCTGTTACCAAAGAAATTCCCAATATCACCGATGAGGATGTAGATCGGGAAATCAAACAATTGCAGGAGCGCAACGGACGGATGATCAATGTCGAAGATCGCGCCGCAGAGGATGGCGATACGGTCATTATTGATTTTGACGGTTATGTAGACGATGAGGCCTTTGATGGAGGAAAAGCCGAGCACTTTTCGTTAAAGTTGGGGTCGGGACAATTTATTCCTGGGTTTGAAGATCAGATTGTCGGAAAGCAAATCGGGGACGAGTTTGACGTTCATGTTACCTTCCCGGAGGATTACCATGTAGAAAATCTTGCCGGAAAGCCGAGCGTATTCCACTGCAAATTACATGAAATCAAGACGGTGGAGTTGCCTGATTTGGACGACGAGCTGGCAAAAGACGTCAGTGAATTTGATACATTGAATGAATTAAAAGCCGATATCAGGGAAAAATTGGAGACAGCGGCTGTTTCTAACGCTGACAACGAGGTGGAAAAACAGTTAGTTGATGCGCTTGTGGAACATTTGAAGGCGGAGATTCCTCCTGTTATGTTTGAAAAACGAATTGACGACTTGGTGCGCGAATTTGAACATCGTATTTCTATGCAGGGATTGTCGATGGATCTTTATCAGCAATATACCGGCATGACAAAGGAACAGATTCGCGATCAATTTCAGGAACAGGCGGAGCGTCAGGTAAAAGTCCGTCTTGCTTTGGAAAAGATTGCAGATTTGGAGAATTTTGAAGCTTCGGAACAGGAAATCGAGGACGAGTTTTCCAAGCTGTCTGAACAGTACCATATGGAACTGGAAGAATTGAAAAAAGCAATCAGCGCCGAAGATCTCAAAAAAGACATTGCGGTCGATAAGGCAATGAAGTTTGTAACAGAGCAGGCAAATGTGACTGAAGTGGAAAAATCGTCAGCCGATCAGGATGACAAATAACGTTCAATATTCGGCGAAAGGATTCTGCTTCTGTTTGGATTGGAAGCAGAATCTTCATATAAGCGCCAATATTCGACATTTTGTCGTATAGATAGAGCCATAGCGACAGGAGGTAATTGAAATGGCATTAGTTCCAATGGTAATAGAACCAACCGGACACGGAGAGCGCTCGTTTGATATCTTTTCGCGGTTGCTCAATGACCGTGTAGTGATGTTGTCCGATCAGGTCAACGATGTGACAGCCAGTCTGATTGTGGCGCAATTATTGTATTTGGAAGCGCAGGATCCAGAAAAGGATATTCAGCTTTATATCAATAGTCCTGGCGGTTCCATTTCTTCGGGAATGGCAATTTACGATACCATGCAGTATATCAAATGCGATGTTTCTACTATTTGTATTGGTATGGCTGCCTCTATGGGAGCATTTTTGCTGACTGCGGGTGCAAAAGGGAAGCGATTGGCTCTCCCGAATAGCGAAATTATGATTCATCAGCCGTTGGGCGGCGCACAGGGGCAGGCGACCGATATTGCCATTCACACAGAGCATATTTTGCGCATTAAGGATAAAATTAATAGGATGATGGCAAAAGCAACGGGGCAAAGCCTAGAACAGATTCAAAAGGATACTGAGCGCGATAACTTTATGACGGCAGAACAGGCAAGAGATTATGGTCTGATTGATAAGGTCATTGTGAGTCGTTAAGGGAATGTTTTAGGAGAGAAAATATGTCGACAGAATCAAAGGGGTTTTTGCGCTGCAGTTTTTGCGGAAAACCAGAGCATCAGGCAGAACGGCTGCTTTATGGAAATAGCGCCTATATATGCGATGAATGTGTGATGTTATGCTATAATATGTTGGTAGAGGACGGCGTTTTCCCGCCTGTTTCTTCTGGCGCACCTCTCAAAATACGCGAAAAAAAGACAAAAAATTCCGGCGAGGTTCCTGTTTTTAAAAAGCCGGTAGAAATCAAACAAATACTGGATCAGTATGTGATTGGTCAGGATGCTGCTAAAATCGCACTTTCTGTCGCGGTGTATAACCACTACAAGAGAATATTTGCTACAACTGAAGAACAAGTGGAATTGCAAAAAAGCAATGTGCTTTTAATAGGACCGACAGGAGTTGGAAAAACACTGTTGGCGCAAACGCTTGCCAAGGTGTTGGAGGTTCCGTTTGCGATTGCGGACGCTACAACCCTGACAGAGGCGGGGTACGTCGGAGAGGATGTTGAGAACGTGTTGCTCCGGCTTGTGCAGGCAGCGGATTATGATATTGAAGCTGCTCAAAGGGGAATTATCTATATTGATGAGATTGATAAAATCACCCGCAAATCAGAAAATGCCTCGATTACTCGCGACGTAAGTGGCGAGGGCGTTCAGCAGGCTCTTTTGAAAATCCTTGAGGGGACAATATCCAATGTGCCGCCGCAGGGCGGACGGAAGCATCCGAATCAGGAGTTTATTCAGATTGATACCAAAAACATTTTGTTTATTTGTGGCGGCGCTTTCGATGGTTTGGAAAAAGTGATTCACAAACGAATCGACGCTTCTTCCATTGGCTTTGGCGCTTCTTTAAAGGATAAAAATTCCGTGACATTAAGCAAAATGATGGAGCATATTGAGCCGCACGATTTGGTAAGGTTTGGTATGATTCCGGAACTTGTTGGACGAATTCCGGTTATTACAGCGTTGGACGATCTCAATGAGGACGCATTGGTACGTATTTTGACCGAGCCCAAAAATTCATTGGTCAAACAATATCAATACCTCTTTTCTTTAGATAACGTTTCATTGGAATTTACAGAAGACGCTCTGCGTGCTGTTGCCAAAAAAGCGATTAAAAGGAAAACGGGTGCCCGCGGATTGCGCGGCATTTTGGAAGGGGTTTTGTCGCAGATCATGTTTGAGATGCCGACCGAATCGTATACTTCTGTCGTTATTACCGCTGGCGTGGTGGACGGTACGGAAGCACCGGTGAAGGTGATGGAAGCTAAGGACGCCTAAGAAAGAATGTTCTGATTGGAGAAATCGTCCAATTTGGATCTAGGTGTTTTGTTCCAGTGGGCATGATCCCCGAGAGATAAAAATTTGAAACAGCAAACTGATTTCGTTTTTAACGGAGTCAGTTTTGTTTTTCTTTCATGTATGGGATGGTGAACTATGCGATCGCTTTTGGTTTTGACGTTTTGTTTTTACTATCGCGCTGCCTTCATTTGGCTGGACAAGCGAAAAAATTGAAATTGTCCTATTAAAATCTTGGCTCAAATTTTTACGATTTTGACTATGATTCTTGCCGTAATAGCGCGTATTATGACCGCGTTTTTTGATAAAAAACTCCTGCGGTATCTTTGCCGTGCCACAGGAGATTCTCATTTTTTGTGTTTATGACGTTATTTGGGGTTGAACGCTTCATAGTTTGGAATAAAACGCCTATGACTGCACATCAATAGAATGGGCACCCTCATTCGTAAAAAGCTTGATAGCCGTTTGGCAGAATTCCTCATCCGTTTTTATGTTTACAGTTGCTTTTGATTCTGTGACAGCGGAAGGGCTGGCTGCAAACGGCACGGTTAGATCTTCCTTAATTTGCAACGGTGAATCTATTGCGCCTCCAAATTCAATTGCTGGCTGGTAGCTTGGAATAGGGTTTGTGACGTCTGTCCTTACACTGATGATGGGAATCTGCTCTTTCAACAGGTCGACTGCATGATGCGCGTTGGATTCACTGGTAAAAACCGCTTTGATCTGCTTTTTCATATTGATCTTCTCCTTTTTTCATAGTGTCGGCAAAAATTTTGCGTGATATTTATTGTAATTCTTGCCTATATTCCCTACAATGTGTTATAATGAATGTTAAGTGGATTTTATTCCAATAGCGTAGATAGAATATTTAGACTCAAAATAAGAGAGCAAATCAACAGGGAGAACATGATATGATGGATATGTTTGACCGTCTTGAAGCGGTTGAAAAACATTATGAAGAAATGAATCAACGACTTTCACAACCTGAAATTGTGCAGCAGCAAGAGCGGTATTGCGCTTTGATGAAGGAATGTAAAATGCTGACTCCGATTGTAGAGGCATTTTCCGAATACAAAAAATTCCGAAATGATTTTCTAGAAGCAAAAGAATTATTGCAAGCGGGCAGTCTGGAAAAGGACTTTCGTGAAATGGTGCAGCAGCAATATGAGGAGAGTCAGCGGCAGATAGAGGAAATAGAGAAGCGGCTGCAACTACTATTGTTGCCGAAGGATCCAAATGATGAGAAGAATGTGATTATAGAAATCCGCGGAGGTGCAGGCGGAGAAGAAGCGGCATTGTTTGCCGCGGATTTGTTCCGGATGTACACGATATATGCCCAGAGGCAGGGATTGCGGACAGAGGTTTTGAATGCTAACGAGACGGAGCTTGGCGGTTTTAAAGAAGTCAGCTTTGAAATTCAAGGAGAGGGTGCCTACTCGAAACTGAAGTTTGAAAGCGGAGTGCACCGGGTGCAGCGAGTGCCGGAAACGGAAACGCAAGGACGGATTCATACTTCCACCGTTACGGTAGCTGTGCTTCCTGAAGCGGAGGAAGTAGAACTTCAAATTGATCCGTCTGATTTACAGATAGATACCTTCCGCGCAAGCGGCGCCGGCGGTCAGCATATCAACAAGACGGAGTCCGCCATACGGATTACACACCTTCCTACTGGACTTGTAGTCGAGTGCCAGGACGAACGCAGTCAATATAAAAATAAAGATAAAGCCATGAAAATTCTGCGTTCCCGTTTGTATGAACAGGCGCGTCAGGAGGCTGAGGACAAAATTGCGTCGGAGCGAAGAACTCAGGTTGGGACGGGTGATCGCTCAGAGCGCATCCGAACCTATAATTTTCCGCAAGGGCGCATCACCGATCACCGGATTGGACTGACTTTATACCGTCTGGAGCAGGTGCTAAACGGCGGTTTGCAGGAGATGATTGATCAATTGATTACGGCCGATCAAACAGCAAAACTGGCAGCGGAAGCGAATGAACGTCATGACGGATAAAGTGAATTCAACAGAGCTAATTTTTATGGACGATCAGGCCATTTCCAGAGCCGCTGCATCTTTAAAGCGTGGGGAATTGGTTGCGATTCCGACAGAAACTGTCTACGGACTTGCTGCAAACGGGTTGGATGAAGTTGCAGTATCCAATATTTTTAAGGCAAAGGGGCGCCCGCAAGACAATCCGCTCATCTTACATATTGCGGAGTTTCGTATGCTGCGGCAGTTGACGGAAGGACTTTCGGATACTGCCCTGGCATTGGCAAAAGAGTTTTGGCCGGGACCGCTTACAATGATTCTGCCAAAATCAGAGCTGGTCCCGGATATTGTCACCGCCGGGTTGGATACGGTTGCCATTCGTATGCCACAACATGAAAAGACGCGCTCTTTGATTAGACGCGCGGGGATTCCGCTCGCCGCTCCGTCTGCAAACTTATCCGGAAAGCCAAGCCCGACGACAGCCGAGCATGTGTATCATGATTTTTGCGGGAAAATCCCTTTGATTTTGGATGGCGGTTCCTGCACATTTGGGTTGGAATCTACTGTAATTCAAGTATCAGAAGGGCGAGTTCGGCTATTGCGACCGGGGGCTATCACTCCGTCCGACCTTTCCAGAGTAGTGCAGGGGGTTGAAGTCGATGAAGCTGTCTTTCGCCCTTTGAAGAAAAACGAAACAGCCTCGTCGCCGGGAATGAAATACAGGCACTATGCTCCCGAGGCAAAAGTAATATTGGTGGAGGGTTCTTTTTCCCAGTTCCGCCAGTTTGTCGAGCAACAGCCGGACGATGGAAAATATGTTCTGGTTTTTTCTGGCGAAGAGGCCGCTTTTTCAGATCATGTTATGACTTACGGCAGGACGGAAGCGGAACAGGCAAAAGAATTATTTGCGGTTTTGCGTAAGATTGACGATTTGGACGCGAAGACGGTTTATGTCCGCGCACCGTCCTTAAACGGCATTGGACTTGCGGTGTATAATCGCTTATTGCGGGCATCTGCTTTTGAGGTGATTCGTCTGTCAGGTGATCGGGTATGATTGTGGGATTGACGGGACCGAGCGGAGCGGGAAAATCAGAAGCTGCCGGCGTCTTTGAACGGCATGGATTTTCTGTCGTTGATGCTGATGGAGTTGCTCATCTGATTTATCGGACTAACCGAGAGTGTGTGCAAAAATTGCAGCGGACATTTGGGTATCAGGTGGCACCAGGCGGACAGGTTGACCGAAAGGTGTTAGCCGGTATGGTTTTTGGTTCTCCAGACGCGCTGCAGCGGCTGAATGAGTTGATGTTCCCTTATATTACAGAGCAAATCCGAATGCAGATACGGACGTCAAAGAAGGATGATATATTGTTGGATGCGCCATTGCTTTTTGAGAGCGGATTGTCAAAAATTTGTCAGCATTCCGTTGGTGTTTTGGCGCCGTACTTTGTTCGGAAGGACAGAATTGTCAGGCGGGATCAACTGAACGAAAAAGTGGCGGACAAAAGGTTGCGCGCGCAGCCGGATGATTCCTATTACAAAGAGCGTTGCGACATCATCATCGGGCACGAGGGAACCAGACAGCAGCTTGAGGCTCAAAGTTG
>CAKRVU010000035.1 GCA_934408835.1 uncultured Oscillospiraceae bacterium
ATGGCCAAGGTAGGTCCTCATAAACCATACGCCTCTGTGATTTTGGTATAACCATACCCATCCACCTGAACCAAACTGTCTCTCAAAACAGAGGTCAATTTAATTTTATTATGTTGCTTATCAACGCTCAAGATCATAATAGAATCCGAATTCCCCGTAAAAGAATCCGAACGGGTATCAACACCAAATAGCGCAATATTTGTAATATCAGTTCCGGTGTCAACCTGCGTTCCAGCTGTAATCCCTAAATCCTCATCACTGGCATCCAAATCAACATGCTGAAATTGCGAATAGAGATTCAAAGCGTAAGCAACTCCCAAAGACAAAAGGATGAGAAGCAAACTGGAAATAATCAGGAAAACAGATTTCTTTTTTGACATCGTATCAGATCAACCTTTCTGTAAAAACCAATGAAATCGATCAGTATGAACTTCTTTCCGCCGAACAACTACCCCTCGCAAAGGCAATGGATTTTCCCTCAACAACGTTGCCTTGCGTCCTACTGTTTTTTGTTTTTTCTATTCAAGCTTATCCGAAATAAAACAATTGACAATGTGTCCATCAAATGTTTCATGCCTTATCCTTTTTGTAGGAAAATCACGGTGAGATTTAGAAGTGTCTCGCGTTTTCAAT
Source organism: uncultured Oscillospiraceae bacterium (assembly GCA_934408835.1). Classification (GTDB taxonomy): domain Bacteria; phylum Bacillota; class Clostridia; order Oscillospirales; family Ruminococcaceae; genus CAKRVU01. The sequence continues at coordinate 634 of CAKRVU010000035.1, forward strand.
CATCGGTTGTCATATCCATGGCAACGATAAAAATCTTTTTAAATCTACAACAAATTGCGCGGATTGACCGCGGCATTTCACTGACAATTGTAATTAGAAATCACCTTAAAAACTACTACCCCTCTGTCACAATAGATCAAAAGAACGGAAAGAACGGGATAAGGGAAAAACCGATACAAACAGCTATCACAAAACAAATGGAAAGCGCGATCAAATTTAAGATCAGACCGGCCGTATTCGGCGAAGAAGGATCCTTTTTTCGAGCAACAGCAACCAAAACAATTCCAAGAATAGCAAGAGGAAAACTGATAAAAAACAGAACACAGCAACTAATGAATAAAAGAGAACAGGCGATAATGCCAAGAACCATTCCGGCAATTGACAACCCTGAAGCGTGTTTGCGAGGCGGCATAGGACAAGCAGGCTGCATCAGGCGTTACGCTCCTTTTTTCGAATCATCGGTCTTTTCATGACGATGCACATCAGGCTGATCACCATGCTTTTCTATTACATTTTGCGTCACATTCTCTTTTTCATTATCCGCACAGCGCTTTTCGAAAAAGCGGCGTGATTTGCTGACGTCCTCCATTTTTGCAGGACCGCCAATACAACCGCCCTCGCAATACATTCCCTCAACAAAGTCCTCCGACAACTTCCCGAATTTCATCAGCGTAAGCGTCTTCTTGCAATCGGCTGCACCGGTACATTTGGTGCAACGAATCGTTTGTTGAATGTCTCGTTCTGCCAGCACCTGCTCTACAGCATTCGTAACACCGCCGGAAACGGCAAATCCTTTTCCAAACTTCGTCGCATCGTCGGCTTCTTGATTGCTTTCACCAAAAGTGATTCCCTTAGCCAAAAACATAGCGTGAAGCTCCTCAAAGGTCAAGGCCGCATCAATCTCATCTGAATAGAGAGAGGCTACCTCTTTCTTTTTGGCAATACACGGTCCGATAAAGACGACATGACATTCCGGGTGATTGACCCGAAGATAACGTTCAGCCGCTACCATTGGGCTGACGGTAGTAGAAACGTTTTCAGAAATTTGCGGAAAATGTTTTTGAATGAGGTTGACAAAGGCCGGACAACAAGAAGTAGTCAGTTTTTTCCCTTCCGAAACGCGTTCTATCAATTCTTTTGATTCATGGTATGCAACAATATCCGCCCCATAAGCGGCCTCAATCACATCGTCGAAGCCCAATGCGCGAATAGCGTCTTTGATTTGAGGTAAAGCGGCATTGCTAAACTGCCCTTCGATAGATGGAGCAACAACGGCATAAATCGGGTGTTCCCGATTCATAATCAAACGAATCACGTTTGTCATCATAGAAATATCGGAAATAGCGCCAAACGGACATCCCACAACACAATGCCCGCAGTTCACACACTTTTCTGTATCAATTACAGCAAGGTTGTCCTCACCGATGGAGATGGCGTCAACAGCACAACTGCGAATGCAGGGACGTTCAACGTCTACAATAGCGCCGAACGGACATGCCGATACACAGCGTCCGCACTCACGGCACTTGGATTTGTCAATGACAGCGTGACCGTCCGAAGTGGAAATCGCGCCAAAAGGACAAGCTTTAACGCATTTTTTAGCGAGACAGCCGCGACAGTTTTGGGTAACGGTAATTTTGGTAATCGGACAGCCTTCACAAGCACAGGGAATCACATGCACCATCTGAGCTTCACATTCTACGCCAGACGAAGCGTCGCTGGGAGTCTGACCCATAGCAAGCCTGACGCGCTCTTTCACAATGGCACGTTCATGATAGACGCAACAACGAAATTGGGGTTTTGTGCCAGGGAGCATATCATAAGGAATCGATCGCCACGTATCCTCCAAATCTCCTGCAAAGGCGTGTTTCGCAGTTTCTAACAATACCTGCGTTTTAATGTCGATAATATCAGTTAAATTTTTCATGGAAATCCTCCATCCGGATCAAGCTCTACAAATCATCGAAAAAACTAAAAATATAAAATACCGATGATTATGAAACACATTATAACAAATTTTTTGTCGAATTGCAAGTAAAATTTCTTCCAATCCACACCGCTTTACAAATTAAGAGCAAATACCCGTCATCATCAGGTGAATCCGAATCAAATAACAAGAAAATGCGCGGTTCATTCAAACATAAAATATAATATTATTACGTTTATTCCCAGACGAACTGGAAATTCTAATCATTAAGGTGATATTATGAATTCCATTTGGCAAACAACAACAGATTTCCCAAGAGGCAGATCGCTTCCTGGAGATCAAACAACAGACGTGGCGATCATTGGCGGCGGAATGGCCGGCATTTTGACCGCATGGTTTTTGAAAAAAAGGGGAATCAAGGCAACAGTTTTAGAAGCAGATTCTATCGGAAGCGGTCAAACAGGTCACACCACAGCGAAAATCACAGCGCAGCACGGCGCTATCTACCATACCCTGATCAAAACCTTCGGAGAGAAAAAGGCATTGGAATATGCGCAGTCCAACTCGGACGCCATTACAGCATATGCCAAATTGATACAAGAGGAACAGATCGACTGTCACTTTGAATTTCAGCCTTCTTATCTCTACTCTATGACAGATATACAGGAATTAAAACAAGAAGTAACCGCTTGTAATGATTTAGGGCTGCCCGCTCAATTCACTACCGAAAGCGCACTTCCCTTTTCTATTTCCGGCGCTGCCGTTCTTCCAAAACAAGCGCAATTTCATCCATTGGATTTTTTATCTGCTTTGGTAAAACAAATTGATGTTTTTGAAAACACCTCCGTCGTTGAGGTAGTCGAAAACCAAGTGAGAACCGATCACGGAACGGTAACTGCGCAAAACATCGTCTTTGCTACCCACTATCCGTTTCCCAATCTTCCCGGCTTATATTTTATGCGGATGCATCAAGAGCGAAGTTACGTTATCGCCCTGGAGGGGGCGGCGAAATTGGACGGGATGTATTTCGGAATGGACCCAGATGGTTTATCGTTCCGAAATTTTGGAGATTATCTCCTCCTGGGTGGCGGAAAACACCGGACTGGCGAAAATCCAAAAGGTGGTCGCTATGAAATGCTGCGTCAAACCGCTCGTCAGTTTTGGCCAAATTGTCGTGAAGTTACTTCTTGGTCAGCGCAGGACTGCATGACGCTCGATGGCGTTCCTTATATCGGTCAATTCTCCTCTTCCACCCCCAATTGGTATGTCGCAACCGGTTTCGGAAAGTGGGGAATGACCCATTCTATGGTAGCTGCACAGCGAATCTGTCAATTGATTGCGGGAGAAAAAACAGTCGGAGATTCCATATTTTCCCCTAGCCGGTTCACACCCTCCGCCTCCGCCAAATCCTTTTTAAAGGATGGTCTCCATGCTGTGCAGGATCTTTCGCGCCAGATATTGGCTCCGCCGCGCGAAAAATTCTCTTCGATTCCCAATAGTCATGGCGGGATTGTAGAATATCACGGAAAAAAAGCAGGCGTCTACAAGGATTTGAATGGAGAACTGTTCGTTGTTTCTACCCGTTGCCCTCATCTCGGCTGTCAGCTGGAGTGGAACCCGGACGAAAAAAGCTGGGACTGTCCCTGTCACGGCTCTCGTTTTGATTATCGCGGCAACCGGCTGGACAACCCGGCACAAGAGAACCTACTCTCTGAAAGATAATATTCTAACCGTAAAAATGCAGGAAACCTCTCTGCATTTTTCTTTTTTTCGCCAAATACCATTCTGTATCCACACTTTTCTGTTTTTGTTCATTTTATATGGTTGAATTTTTCGAGCAATAGTTTATCCTATTTAGTATCATCTTCATGGAGGTCTCAAATGAAAAAAGTAAAGATTACCGTAATGCGTACAGCTTGTTATGCCGACCTGATGGAACAGTATGAAAATCCAATCTCCCACCCATGCAGCATGAAAGAAGGTCAGACTTTTGTTGCAAACGGCTGGCAAAAGCCGGATGGCTTCTGCGACAGCGCCTGGGACAGTATGTCAGCCTTTGTTATGACTCTTGCTCACGGCGGCGAAAATTTTTATAGCGGTTGGATGAAAAACAAAAAATCGGCAATGATTTCCTGTAATGACGGGTTTCGTCCCGTCAGTTTTCTGCTTGCAACAATGGATGAAGATGCAGAATAAAGGACGACGCACCCCGCGAAACCATCCAAATCACACTCAAAAAGTTACATATTTGAAAGAACAAATCGAGTATCTATAGAAAGAGCAGGGAGAAACCCTGTTGTTTTCCGGAACAATCTAGCCAAAACGATAAACAATAGGTATCATTTAGTGTTTTTATTACAATTTGTTGTTTGATTGTCACCAGTCATTTTCAATGGCGCGGGCAATGTGATTATTCTACACTAATGTGGTTATTCTACACTGTTGTCGCATTCTAACCCGAGCCATCTCTTGACAATTTGATAAAAATTATATATGATAATGAGATAAGCATAAAAGCGATACATAAAAACTAAGAAAGGACATCCGAGTTATGAAACGAAACGGTTCTGAAATCATTTTAGAATGTTTGTTAGAGCAGGGTGTTTCCACCATCTTCGGCTATCCCGGCGGTTCCGTTTTAAACGTTTATGACGCTCTTTCTCGTTATCAGGATCGGATCAAACATGTTTTAACAGCCGATGAGCGCGGCGCGACGCATGCTGCGGACGGCTATGCCAGAGCAACTGGCAACGTCGGCGTTGTGCTAGTTACCTCCGGTCCCGGCGCAACCAATACCGTGACTGGCATTGCAACAGCGTATATGGATTCTGTCCCGCTGGTCGTCATCAGCGGCAATGTTGCAACGCCCAGCCTAGGTCTGGACAGCTTTCAGGAAATAGATATTACCGGAATTACCATCCCCATTACCAAACACAATTTTATCGTGAAGGATATTAGCCAGCTTGCCCATGTCATCCGCTCCGCCTTTTCCATCGCCTCCTCCGGAAGGAAGGGTCCCGTTTTGGTCGATATTCCGAAAGATATTACCGAACAATTCTGCGAATATCATCCGCAGCCTCTAAAGATCAAAAAGCAAACGCAACCTGTTCAACCGCAGTCGCTGAAAAACGCCGTCTCGCTGCTCGAAACATCACAACGTCCGCTGCTCTATACCGGTGGCGGCGTGATATCCTCCGCAGGCGCAAACAAAGCCGTTGCCGCCTTTGCTGAGCAGTTCGATCTCCCCGTTACCTCCTCCTTGATGGGACAGGGCAGCTTTGATCAGTATCATCCGCGGTATTTGGGAATGCTTGGGATGCACGGCACTAAAGCCGCCGCTCTAGCTAGCCGTGAATGCGATCTGTTGATTGCAGTTGGTATCCGATTTTCCGACCGCGTAACTTTAAAGCACAAGCAATTCGCCCCCAATGCCAAGATCCTGCATTTGGATATCGATCCCGCTGAAATCAACAAAAATATTGCAGTCTCTTCCATCCTCATCGGTGACGCAGCGCAGAGTATCACCGCTCTCTGTGAAAACGGAAAGCCGTGCCGCCACACCGACTGGATGAAACAGGTTTCCGATTGGAAATCAGAGTTTCCCCTCGAGCAACACCCCATACATCCAGGCGATGTGACTCCAAAAGAAATTCTGGAAACGCTGTGCGAACTGACAAACGGAGAGGCAATCATTACAACCGAAGTCGGGCAAAACCAAATGTGGTCTGCTATGTTCTATTCCTTCCGTTTTCCAAGGCAGTTCCTCACTTCGGGCGGTCTTGGAACCATGGGATTCGGACTCGGCGCCGCGATTGGCGCCAAAATAGCGCGCCCGGAAAAAACTGTGATTAATATTGCCGGCGACGGAAGCTTCCAAATGAACTGCAATGAGCTGGTAACCCTTGCCAAATATGAAATTCCTGTCATTGAGCTGGTGTTTAATAATCAGGTTTTGGGCATGGTGCGCCAATGGCAACGTTTGTTCTATGGAGAACGATACTCACAAACCACCCTCGACCGTCCAATCGACTATCTGAAACTGGCGGAAGCCTATGGAATCCGGGGATATCGGATCGTACACCCAGAAGATGTCCGTCCGATTTTAACCGACGCGCTTGCCTCTGGCAAACCTGCTCTGATTGAAGCCGTCATCGACCGTGACCTAAACGCCCTCCCAATGGTGCCAACCGGAAACACCATCGACAACCCCATTCTCAGCATCTGATATTTCACGAAAGGATCAATGCAACATGGAAACAACTCACATCATCACCGTTCTAGTGAACAATACCTCCGGCGTTTTACTGCGGGTCAGCAGTCTCTTTGCCCGCCGCAACTACAATATTTCGAGCATATCCGCGTCGGAAACAGAAAAACCTTCCATCGCACGAATGACGATTGTGACAAAAGGAGACAAACATGCGCTGGAACAAATTTACAAACAGTTGATGAAAATCATTGACGTCCGTGAAATCAAGGTGGTTACCCCGGAGATTGCCGTTTGCCGGGAGCACCTGTTGATCAAAATGGAAAATCGGGACGACACACGTCCGATCATCATCAACATTGCCAATCTGTTCGGCGCTAAAATTGTCGATAGTACTACAACCAGTATTATCTTTGAGCTCACCGGCGAACATCAAAAACTGGCTTCCTTTATTACGATGTTAAAACCCTATTACCTGAAACAGCTGGTGAAAACGGGAATTACAGCTCTGGAACGAAAATAACCTTTTTGAAAATGTCATAACCCTTTGGTCACACCCCTTGATCTAAAATCTCGTTGATCCAATCGGTATCTTCTGACTTTACCGCCTTTCCAGAAAACAGGACTGCGCATTTCCCCAGTCCAAACAAACGAATAATAAACAATTGAGGTGTCAATATGAAACAATACCCGCCCCATCAACCGCAGATCTTTGCAAGCCAAAAAAACACTCTGAAAAAGATTTCCACTTCCATTGGTCTGACATTGATCATCTATTTTATGCTACAAACTCTGATTTCGTTCACTTTTCGATTCACCATTCGCTGCACTGTGCAATTCGCAGAAAATCACAGCAATTCCTTTATCCGACCGCTGCTGTCCTTTCTGGTCTCGGACACGGGAATCTGGTTTATCAATCTCTTTGTCGGCGCCGTCACCGGAATAACTGCAATATTCCTCCTTTCCAAGTTGCTTCATTTCCGTCTGCGAGATCTTTATCAAAAGCCGTTCCAAGGAGCCGCTTATGCCATCAAAGGTACCGTCCTGTTTTTGGATGCCAATCTAATTACCAGCTCAATTACCAGTATTTTACTGGCTATTTTAACCAGTATCTTAGGGCATGCCCCCGCTGCGCCTGATTTTTCCGTCTCCTATCAACAACCGTTTGCCGTGGCATTCTATCTGCTCTATGCAGTAATTGTTGCGCCAATCGTAGAAGAAACCCTCTTCCGTGGACTGATTCTCCGCAGTCTACAGCATTTTGGAAACCTCTTTGCCATCACCGTCTCCTCTCTCCTGTTCGGTCTTTGGCATGGAAATTTGGAACAGGCAATTCCCATCGTCTTATCCAGCTTTCTGTTCGGCATCATCGCTGTCCGTTCAAATTCCCTCATTCCCTCGATTATTGCCCACAGCATGAATAACTTAATCGTCTTTGGCTTTGGTCTTCTCTTCGATTTCCTTTCACCAACTCCTGCCAATATCATCTACATCATCATCGTTTTCTCCTGCGTGTTGGCTGGCGTGCTGATCTTAGCGCTCTCCTTCTCATCCTTAAAGGTATCCGATTTCAATCACAGCGTGCTTTCTACCAAGCAACGCTTTGGCACCCTTTTCTCAGCGCCGGGCATGTTGATGTTCCTCGTCGTTCTGGCGTTGGAATTTGGTCTAACCTTGCTCCCATAACCGGAAGCGTTAATGAAAATCCAGATACCGAAAGATGCCGCCTTCTTATTGCGAACACTTGAATCATCCGGATATCAAGCTTATCTGGTGGGCGGTTGTATCCGGGACTCTCTCCTGGGAAGAGAACCAAAGGATTGGGACGTTGCAACCAATGCTCACCCGTTGGAAATTGCGAATCTCTTTTCATCCTTTCACCCCAAACAGAGCGACCTCAAAACAGGCGTTGTCACAATCGTTTTAGAAGACCGTCCTTATGAGCTGACTCCTTTCCGTGTGGAGACCGGAACCGCAGATCACCGGCATCCTCAAAAGGTGCGTTTTGTCAACAACATTACCGCAGACCTGGCACGGCGCGACTTTACGATAAATGCAATGGCTTATCATCCGCAAGAGGGATTGATAGACCCATACGGGGGGCTGTGCGATTTGTCAGAAGGGAAAATTCGTACCGTTGGTTCCCCTCAGCTCCGCTTCTGGGAAGATTCGCTCCGCATTCTGCGCGCGCTCCGTTTTTCCGCCCATTACCGCTTTTCTATCACGCCTGCTACCCAACAGGCAATCTGTACGCAGTCCCCTCT
>CAKRVU010000036.1 GCA_934408835.1 uncultured Oscillospiraceae bacterium
CTACAATCGCGTCATCGGTATAGGAGATATTTCCCTCGAACTGACCGTGCACAGTGTCATACCGGAGCATGTAGGCACAGTAATCGGGAGTCATGAACGGATCGTTGATTCCCACAAAATCGATGTTTGGATTTGAAAGACCGGCACGGAGCACAAGACGCCCGATGCGGCCAAAACCATTAATACCCACTTTGATACCCATTAATAAAACCTCCGTTATCATATATAAAGATTACTATCTTACTATATACCAAAAATTTCATAATTACAAGAGGCTTTTTTAGGTTTAACAATATTTTTATAATTTCTTTTACGGATAAACAGAGGAGTTTCAAAGAACACTAGATCCGGAGCGTTGGAAGGGAAAAAATAAATTTTGACAAATTTCGCAGAAGCAATTATAATGGTAGAATACTAATTCGCAGGCGCGGTCATGTGAGATAAAAGAAGGTGGAAACGGATGCCGATGGAAGCGAAAACGGATATGACAGAAAAGCTGACGGTGGTCGCCGGTTTTTATGAGGCGCTGAGTACGCCGGTGTATTATTGCCGCGAAAGAAAAGTTGTCTGGTCTAATTCTGCCGCAGGCGAACTGCCGGCGGACCTTCGGAGCATTATTTGCTGCCCTCCTCAGAAAGCGGAGGAGCTGCGGGAGGTTGCGCAGGGCGGTCAGAAATATCAGCTGCGGTTTCGGCAGTTCGGGGGCGGACATTTTGTCGAGGTGCTGGAGACAAAGCCGTTGCTGCTGACAGAATTTTTATCCTCTGTCACCTCGCTGACCGATATGGTTTCCTTTCTGAGCCGCACCTCGTCCAGCCATATCTTCCACGCACTGCCTCCGGTGCGAATGATTTTAGAACGGACGGAGCAGTATCAGGGATGTCGTTATTTGGACGAGATAAGCGTCAGCAATTACCAGCTGTTCCGTTTTGCAAGCTTGTTGCAGGAATACCAAAATCTGGCGAACCTCAAACAACCGGTTTACCAAAATGTCAATTTTGTACGGGAGATTGAGTTTTTATTTTCTTCGGTGCGTTTGCATATGTTGCGGCGCAACGTTCCGTTTTTTTACACCCTTCCTAAAACGCCCATTGTTGGACATGGGGATATCCATCGTCTCAATATCGCGCTGCTCCAGCTGATTTCCAATGCATTTTATTTTACTGCGCCGAACAACGAGGTGCGGGTAAGCATGAAGGTGAAGGGAAACCAAATGGTGTTTGAGGTGCGGGATAAGGGAGTTGGAATTTCTGCCGGTTTGATAGAAAAAGTGTTTTGTCCTTTCTTTTCTTATGACCCCAACACCGGAGACGCTGCCGGCGGTGGTTTGGGGCTGTCTTACGTTGCGCTTTTTGCCAAAAAATATGGCGGCGATTGTGCTATCACCAGTTTTGGCGGAGGAACCTGCGTTCGGCTTCGGTGTCCTATTACGGAGGGGAACTCTTCGTCCGGGAGATTTCAAAGCCCTGGATTTTGCAGCAATCCGTTTGATTATTCCTCATCGGAATTGTCGCCGGTGAGCGTTTATCTCTCCAATTTGCTGCAAATGGAAGATTGACCGGGTAGGTTGCAACAGTTTGGCAGGTTGCGGCACTGCGGTTGCGCCGCCGACTGTCCTTGTTGTTTGGTTTGCGGCTGTTTCGGTGCAGAGCCAGGAGGGGGCTTGACCTGTCCGAAAAAAAGTGTATAATAAGGAATTATGATAGAAAATCGGTGCAGGAGGAGTTTTTAATGTCTGTAAAATACATTTTTGTCACAGGCGGTGTGGTATCCGGTCTGGGAAAGGGAATTACTGCCGCGTCAGTCGGGCGGTTGATGAAAAATCGGGGATACAAGGTGACTATTCAGAAATTTGACCCTTACATAAATGTAGACCCAGGCACGATGAGCCCGTATCAGCACGGAGAGGTGTTTGTGACAGACGATGGCGCTGAGACCGACTTGGATCTCGGTCATTATGAGCGGTTTATTGATGAAAATCTCTCCTCCGGTTCCAATATTACAACCGGAAAGGTCTATTGGAATGTAATTTGCAAAGAGCGTCAGGGCGACTATCTGGGCGGTACGGTTCAGGTGATACCGCACATCACCAATGAGATTAAGGATAGGATTTATCATGTTGGGAAAACCAGCAACAGCGACATCGTCATCACTGAAATCGGCGGTACGGTAGGCGATATTGAGAGCCTTCCGTTCTTGGAGGCTATCCGTCAGGTTGGCGGCGAGGTAGGTCGGGAAAACGCGATGTTTATTCATGTTACGCTGGTGCCTACCGTTCCCGGTTCTAATGAACTCAAATCGAAACCGACGCAGCACTCGGTCAAAGAGCTTTTGTCTCTTGGAATTCGTCCGAGCATTATCGTTTGCCGCAGTGATCTTCCTATGCCGGAGGATATGACGCAGAAAATCAGCCTGTTTTGCGATGTGCGCAAAGAGGACGTGATTCAGAATTTGACGGCGCAGACCCTTTACGATGTTCCGCTGATGTTGGAGAAAAACGGCATTGCAGACGCAGTTTGTCATCATCTTGCCCTGGAGCGTCGGGAACCGGATCATAGCAAGTGGCTGGAAATGATTGAGGAGGTCAAAAGCGCGGATAAAACGGTTACAATCGGTCTGGTAGGGAAGTACGTCGAGCTGCCGGACGCGTATCTGTCTGTGGCCGAGAGCTTGCATCACGGCGGTATTCCCAATCATGCAAAGGTGTCTATCCGATACATCAGTTCGGAGCATCTGACCGAGCAAAACGCCGCCTCTTTGCTTGCCGGGTGCCAGGGCGTGTTGGTTCCGGGAGGCTTTGGAGATAGGGGCATTGAAGGGAAGATTGCCGCTATCCGGTATTGCCGTGAAAACCGGATTCCGTTTTTTGGTATCTGCTTGGGAATGCAGATGGCTGTGGTCGAATTTGCACGGCACGTTGTCGGGCTGTCGGACGCCAATTCCTCTGAGTTTTCAGACGATACAGCGCATCCGGTGATTGATATTATGGAGGAGCAGAAAGAAGTGACCGAAAAGGGCGGTACCATGCGCTTAGGTCTGTATCCTTGCAGGCTGTTGGAGGGAACCCGCAGCCGGAGTCTGTATGGCGATGAAATCATCTATGAACGGCATCGCCACCGCTTTGAGTTCAACAATGGTTATCGCGCCGCCTTAGAGGAGGGCGGGCTGACCTTGGCCGGACTTTCCCCCAACGGGAAGCTGGTGGAGATGATAGAACTAAAAGATCACCCTTGGTTTATCGGGGTGCAGTTCCATCCCGAATTCAAGTCCCGCCCCAACCGTCCTCATCCGCTATTTGCGGACTTTATTCGTGCTGCGATGGAAACTGATTTAGAGGAGAAAGCCTGATGGGCGGCTGCTCTGTTTTCCTTGGGAACGAGTCGAATGTGATTACGGACGCTGCCATGGTGCGTTTACTTTTCACAGAAAACGGCGCCTTTTGCGCGAATGGTTTGGTAGACGACAGCGTTTGACAGACAGCAAGTGGAATCTTTGTTTGAAACTGCGCATATTCTCTATTATCGAACTGATAGATGGTGAGAATATGCGAGTGTTTGTTGTTGGAAAAAGGGAACGAAAGTGGGCGGCAACCATTGGTGCCGCCCTGTTCATTTTGGCGATTTTGATTCCCATTGGCGTTTCGGCCGGCAATAAATTGCTTCCAATCTACCGCGTCCAGACCGAGGAGAACAAGATTGCTTTGACCTTTGATGTTGCATGGGAAGCGGATGATTTGGAGGATATTCTGGATGTTTTGGCAGAACATGGGGCGAAAGCCACTTTCTTTGTGACTGGTGATTGGGCGCGCCGGTATCCTGACGCGGTGAAAACGATTGTCGCGGAGGGACATGACGTGCAGAATCATTCGGATACTCATCCCCATGTGGCGAAGCTTTCGGCAGATGAGGTTTCCGCGGACGCGCAGCGCTGTTCCAATGAAATCACCTCTTTGACCGGGCGCGAAGTAACGTATTATCGGTCTCCTTATGGGGAGTATAACAATACCGTCATCGAGGCGCTGTCCGATTATCAGGTGATACAGTGGGATGTGGACAGCTTGGACTGGAAGCCGGAGGCGAAGGCGGACGATATTGCAAAGAGGGTTCTTTCCAAAACAAAGCCGGGTTCTATTTTACTGTTTCACGTTGATTCGAAGGCGGGGCAAACGGTGGACGCACTCTCTCAAATTTTGACGGGATTTGCCGGTCAATATGAATGCGTTTTGTTGCCGGAATTGCTCTATTCCGATTCCTATCGCATTGACGCAAATGGGCAACAGGTTTTGGTTTCTCAGTGAAAACGGGTGTATTGAATTTGAATCAGGATAGTGATTTGAGAATCGGAACAAATTTTTTGAAAAAGTTTGTGCAGAATGCGCATATGAATTTCGTCCTTTCTTTGTTATAATAACTGTGTTTTCTATAATAATTCGTAAAATACGAATTGTCAAGCGAAAAAATCGTATTTTACGAATTTTGTCAGTTTGCATAAAAATTAGGATAATGGATCAAATTAGGTGTCAAAATGGATAAAACATTGGAGAATATTCAGGAATTGATTCGGGAAAGGGGGATGAGTGAGAAGCAGTTTTTGTCTGACAACGGGTTTTCCGCGACGGCTATGAGCGACTGGAAAGCGGGGCGGATGAAATCTTATCAAAAGCATATTCGGAAAATCGCCGACTACTTTGGGGTATCTGTTGATTTTTTGCTGGGTCGCGAAGAAAAACAGTCCTGGCGAAAGGAGCGGCAGTTTGTTTTGATGGGAAAAGGGGGACCAGGAGGACAGGAGATATTAAAATTGACAGAAGAGGAATATGACGCTGCCATGTCTGTGATTGCCTCTTTGCGCCGACATAAAGGGAGCAAAACGCCGTGAAGATGCAGGAGATACGGATTCTGGCATGGGATTTTGCGGTTCGCTGCGGTTTTTGCCGGTTGCCGGTTCGGCTGGAGGATTTGCTCGGTGTTGCCCGTTTTCAGGGGTGGGACGTCTTTTCCTACCACGAGGGGGAACAGGCGCTTGCGGCGCTTCATTTGACGGAATATGCGCAGGAGCTTTCTGCGTTTACCATTATTGATCAGGCAAATTGCGTCATTTTTTATCGCGATGAGTTGGATTACTCGGACAAGCTGTTTACCATTGCGCATGAAATGGGGCATATTGTTTTGGGACATACCTATTACGGAAAGCTGGGCAAGAGAAACGGGAGATCGGTCGACGTGCAGGAGCAGGAGGCTGATATCTTTGCGTATGAGTTGCTTGCGCCTAGCTGCGTAGTGCGTCAATGCCGGGTCACTTCAGCATTGGAACTGCGTTATATGGGAATCGGCAGCCGGGCAGAGTTTTATTTCTTGCAGATTCTATCCCAGTCGCGGGAGATACACTGTTTGGAGCGAAAAAAGCTGCTCAACCAGTTTCGGCAATATATCCGGGAATACTTGAAGGAAAAAAGGGCAAACGCCGCTCCGTCTGACCCGCCGCGTTGGGGGCAGCGGCTAATTGCAATTGGATTGACCGCGTCTATCGCATTTTTAGGGTTTTGTTTTGTATATCAGATGAATCATTGGCAGGAAGACGCGCCGGTGACTGTGATCCGTTCGCAGGGAATCGCTGCGCGGGAATCATCGGGGGAGCAGACTCTGGAAACAGGCTCCTTTGACGCCAGTATGACGCAGGATGGCGCGTCGTCTGTCGTCTATGTCACCTCTTCGGGAAAGAAATATCACCGGGCGGAGTGTACTTACGTGGAAGGAAAGGACAACCTGATCGAAATGACGCGCGAGGAAGCGGAGGAGGAAGGGTATGAACCCTGTTCAGTCTGTAATCCGTAGACGGCAGGTGGCAATTGGCACAGTTGTTTTGAAAGCCTGACTGGCAGATTCCTTGTTCCGGAGCGGCAATTCAGACATGATTTTGAAAATGTTGGCGGATGTTCTCAAGAAAAACCGCATGATTGGAGGGAAATAGAATGTTACCAAAGCGGGAGCAGCCATACAGGGCGGCGCTGGTTTCAGTGGATACCGGCGAGTTTGACGCAGAGACGTCGCTGGAGGAGCTTGCGGCGCTGGCAGAAGCGGCGGGCGTTCAGCCAACGCTGACGGTTTTGCAAAGGAGAGAACGCTGCGATAGCGCTACTTGTATTGGGCAGGGAAAGTTAAAGGAGCTATATCAAACGCTGCAGACGGAACCGGTTGATTTGATCTTCTTTGATCGGGAGTTGACCGGAAGTCAGCTGCGCAATTTGGAACAATATTTGGGGTTGCCTGTGGTAGATCGTACCGCTTTGATTTTAGATATTTTTGCCGCGCGCGCCCGTTCCAACGAGGGACGAATTCAAGTTGAACTTGCCCAATATCAATATCTTCTGCCACGTCTATCTGGAATGGGGAACGCCCTTTCCAGGCAGGCTGGTGGAATCGGAACCAGGGGGCCTGGAGAGAGCAAGCTGGAAACCGATCGCCGGCATATCCGGCGGAGGATTGCTTCTTTAAAAAAGGAGCTTTCCCAATTGCAGGCGCGCCGTCAGCGTTTACGGAAACGGCGGGAAAAGGATGGAATGCAAACGGTGGCTTTGGTCGGATATACCAATGCGGGAAAGTCCACATTGCTGAATCAATTGACAGAGGGCGGCGCGGAGAGTCGGGACTGCTTGTTTGCAACGTTGGATCCAACCTCGCGGTTGCTTCAGCTTCCGGATGGGCGCGACGTTTTATTGATTGATACGGTGGGATTCCTACGGCGATTGCCGCATTCGCTGATTGAGGCGTTTTCGGCTACATTAGAGGAGATTGCGGGTGCGGATGTGATTGTACATCTTGTGAACGCTGCCGACCCGCAAGAGGAGGAGCAGCGGAAAACGGTGACGGAACTCTTACAACAGCTTGGATGTTCCGGTATACCCATCCTGACAGTGTATAATCAGGCGGATCGCTTGCCGGACGCGCTGGTTTTGGGACGGGAAGGAGTCTTTATCAGTGCGCGAACTGGATTCGGGTTGCCGGAGCTTTTGACTCGAATCTCCGAAGCCGTTCCAACGATGGTTCAGCACTGTCAGCTCAAAATTCCTTATACCGAGGCGGCGCTGATTGCAAAGGTGCGAAAAAACGGCACTATTGTTTCAGAAGAATTTTGTGAAGACGGAATCCGGTTGGAGGCGATGGCAGACAGGTCTTTATTGCCGGAATTGCTTCCGTATCGAATAGAGGAGGAGAGCGATTGAAAACAGTTCATATTTATACAGACGGCGCTTGCAGCGGAAATCCCGGACCGGGTGGCTGGGGAGCTATTTTACAATACGGAGAACACCGTCGCGAGCTTTCGGGTGGCGAGTCGGAAACGACCAACAATCGGATGGAACTAACCGCCGCGATTGAGGCTCTTTCTACTTTAAAGGAACCTTGCCGGGTTCTTTTGTACAGCGATTCAAAGTACCTAATTGACGCAGTCACAAAGGGATGGGCGGTTCGCTGGCGGGAAAATGGGTGGAAAAGAAACCGTAAGGACGCTGCGCTGAATCCCGATTTGTGGGACAAGCTTTTGAAGCTTTTGGAGGTGCACCAGGTATGCTGGCATTGGGTCAAAGGGCATGCCGGGCACCCTGAAAACGAACGCTGCGATCAATTAGCCGTTGCACAGGCGCGCCGTTTTGCAGGCGGCACAAACTGAGGTTGCCTGATACGGGCGAGAATCAAATGAAAAGTATGTGAATAAATAGAAAAAAATCGAAGCTGCCCTTGTAATCTATACTGAAATGGTATACAATAAACCTGTCATGTGAATGATTCAAAAAGAAGTTCATCAAAAGGGGATGAAAATCAATGGGACAGCGGTTGATCTATCTCGATCATGCGTCAACTACACAGGTTTCTGATTCTGTGTTTGCCGCTATGCTGCCTTTTTTAAAGGAGAAATACGGTAATCCCAGCAGTATTTATTCTATTGCTCATGAAGCCAATTTTGCATTGCAAGATGCCCGTGAAAAGGCGGCTTCCGCCATTGGTGCTAATAGCAGAGAATTTTATTTTACCTCCTGCGGTTCAGAATCGGATAATTGGGCGATTCGATCTGCGGCGTTGCTGGGTGCGGCAAAGGGAAAACGGAAAATTATCACTACTCAATTTGAACACCATGCTGTATTGCATACCTGCCAGGCTCTTGAGAAGGAGGGCTTTACGGTAGTTTACCTGCCGGTCGATCAGGAGGGGCTGCTCTCTCCCGATCAGGTGGAAGAGGCAATAGACGATGAGACGGCGCTCGTCTCCGTTATGTATGCCAACAACGAGATCGGAACCATCCTTCCGATTCCGGAGATTGGAGCGATCTGCCGAAAAAATGGAGTTCTCTTTCACACAGACGCTGTACAGGCTGTTGGGCACCTTCCGATTGATGTTGTGGAGCAGTCGATTGATCTTCTTTCTATTTCCGGGCACAAGCTGCACGCACCTAAGGGGATCGGCGCTTTGTATATTCGCAAGGGGATTCCTTTGCAAAACTTTATCTATGGCGGAGGACAGGAGTTCGGACGCCGTGCCGGCACGGAAAACGTTGCTTTTGCTGTTGGGCTTGCTCAGGCGCTCGGTGACGCTTGTCAGAATATTCGGGAGCGAGAGGCGGCTATGGCTGTTTTGCGGGATCGGCTGTTAGAAGGCATTTTAAATGAGATTCCAAAAGTTCGCGTCAACGGTTCGATGGAGCACCGTTTGGCGGGCAACCTCAATGTTTCCTTTGAGGGCATAGAGGGCGAAGGAATTTTGTTGGATTTGGACGCGCATGGAATTTGTGCTTCGAGCGGCTCGGCTTGTACTTCTGGTTCGCTTGACCCGTCTCATGTCTTGCTTGCTATCGGGCTATCTCATGAGATTGCGCATGGTTCCCTTCGCC
>CAKRVU010000037.1 GCA_934408835.1 uncultured Oscillospiraceae bacterium
TTGCGGACGATTATACCGAATTGAATTCCTGGTCTGTTCCGGCACGATATCAGTATCAGAATACATCCTTCTTTTTTGGCGGCGATATGGAGAAGGATGCGGAAAAGGATTTGCTTGACAGCGGGCAGACCGTTCAGTCGACTGTCATGAAGCTGAATCATCATGGCAGCAATACCTCGAATACGGAGGAATTTCTGCGTGCGGTCAACCCGCAGGCTTATGTGATTGAAGTGGGTTTGGGGAACTCGTACCATCTTCCAAGCGATAAGGTAATCGCGCGGTTGGGCACAACGCCTGTGTACCGCACTGATCGCGATGGTACCATTGTGTTTGGAACAGACGGAACCACTTTGCAGGTGATGACGGAGAAGGGATAATATGGATTATTATATCATTGATCGGTTTGAAGGGGAGTATGTTGTTTGTGAACTGGCTTCCGGCGAACATGTGAATTATCTCAGAAAATCAGTTCCCAAAAACGCGAAGGAAGGCGACGTCCTAATCTTGCGGGGGACATGTTTTTTAGTCGATCAGAAGAAAACGGACGAAAGGCGAAAGGAAATATTGGCCTTGCAACAAAGACTTTTGCAAAAAAAGGACGAAGTTTGAACTTTCAACATCATTTTATCACACTAAAATGATATTATCTTTGTGGATTTCGTCAAAAGGAGGATGGAAATGATCAATATTTTGGTTGCGGAAGATGAAGAACGGCTGCGCAGATTAATTTGCAGCTATCTCAAGCAGGAGGGGTATGACCCTGTCGGTGTGGCGGATGGAGAGCAGGCGCTGGAACGGTTTTATGACGGTCGTTTTGATTTGATTATATTGGATGTCATGATGCCGGAGAAGGATGGCATTGAGGTCTGTTCGGAAATCCGAAAAGACTCAAATGTGCCAATTATTTTATTGACAGCCCGCAACACTGAGTTTGACGAGCTGAATGGATTTCGAGTAGGAGCGGACGAATATATTACCAAGCCGTTTAGCCCGCGCATTTTGTTGTCTCGAATCGCAGCTATCTTGAAACGTGCTGGTATTCTTCATAACAGCGAGATTACCGCGGGTAACATTCGAGTCGCCTATCGGGAACACGCCGTGTATGATTCTAAACAACGGATTAATTTAACACCGCGGGAGTATGACTTAATCTGCTATTTTGTCGAAAACCGCAATCAGGTGCTTTCCAGAGAGCAAATTCTTTCCGCTGTTTGGGGGGACGACTACAATGGGGATATTCGAACTGTGGACACTCATGTAAAGTGTTTGAGGTTTAAAATGCCATCGGCGCATGAATATTTAAAAACAGTTCGCAAGTGCGGGTATCGCCTTGAGGTTTCTCCATGAAGCTGAATATCAAAAATAAACTGTTTTTGGTAATTACCTCTGTTCTGTCCATCAATATTGCCGCCGTTCTTCTGTTCGGCGGCACTTTTCTAGAAAGCTATTATATCTTCAGTGTGAAACGCGAATTAAAACACGCCGCTGTTGAAATCAAGTCCAGTTATCTTCAAAATGAATTAGATCAATTGGCGAATCAATTGCAGGTGTGCGCTATGAATAACATTACGGTGCTGATTTATGAAAAAGGCTCCAATCAGGTTCTGTATTCGACGGCGCGGACCCAGCGCGATGATGGAGCAGCCAGCGGAAACGACGTCAGGCAATGGCTTGCGCAGGCAGTTCAGGAGAATATCTTCCGGCAACTCGAGGAGGAAGACCCTCTCATTCTGGAGCAGGACAGCGGCGGCTCGGATTTTATTCAGTTATATTCTAAAATCAATCAAAACACCTATTTGTTTATGCAAACGCCAAGAGAGTATATAGCCAGCACGGCGCAGGTTGCAATGCGGTTTTTCCTGTTATTGTGCATGATTTCGCTGGTTGCCGGAATGATCGCCATTTACTTTGTTGCCAAGCGGATAGCGAGACCAATTCGGCAGATTGACTTTGCCGCTCAGCGAATTGCTGCAATGGATTTTAGCGACCGCTGCGAGATTCATACTGGAGATGAAATAGAGGCGCTGTCCAATAGCGTCAATAAAATGGCGGAGGAATTGTCCAAAAATATCGATTTGCTGCGCAGAGATTTGGAGCGTGAGGAGCAAACTAATCGGATTCGGCGGGAATTTATTGCTAACGCTTCGCATGATTTTAAAACGCCGCTGAGCCTAATCACCGCTTATACAGAAGCGTGGAAGGACGGGAGCGTTGACGAAACGGAAGCATGCGAGGTATTGACCGAGCAATGTGCGCGAATGAATCGGCTGGTCAGCCAGATGTTGACCTTGTCCCAGCTCGAAAGCGGCATGCTCCAATATGATATGAGTGTTTTCTCTTTGAACGAATTGCTGCGTACGGTGGTACAGAGTTTTCGGCTGGTGCTCAAGCAACAGAATATTGTTTTGACCGATAGAATAGAAGAGGAATATATTGTTTTCGGCGACTATCACAGAATAGAGCAGGTAGTAACCAACCTGTTTGAAAACGCTTTGAAGTATGTTGACGATGAAAAACGTGTCTGGATTCGGGTTCAGCGTCAGGATGGGGAGCTTTGTGTGATGATTGGAAATTCACACCCCCCTTTGTCGGAAGAAATACGCGAGAGTGTGTGTGGATCCCACGCGTGAGAACCAGAAAAAAGGGCATGGAATCGGTCTTGCCATAGTGAAAAATATCGTTCAGGCGCATGGCGGACGTTATGGAGTGACGAATGTGAAGGACGGCGTTGAGTTTTGGTTTACGCTGTCGGAAGCGTCCGATCAATTCTGCGAAGATTTTGAGGAGTTTTGAATTGATCGACAAATTTCACCTGCATAGGCGCGCGAAAATATGATATGATGTAGCAACAGGACAGGTTTTGTAATATCATCGGGACTTGTTGTGAAAAAATGAAGAAAGAGGGAGAAAAATGAAGGACGCTTTAAGAATTGGATTGGTTGCTAAGAGCAACCTGGAAGTAACGGAAGAAATGTTGGCAAAAAACGTAGGAAGCGGCGACACTCAGGTGCTGGCAACACCGATTCTGCTGAACCTGATGGAGTCCCTTTGTGCTCGGATGATCGCTCAAAATCAGGATGATGAAGCGCTGACTTCTGTCGGAACATTGGCAAATCTGACTCATATTGCACCTACGCCAAAGGGGATGCAATTATGGCTCAAGGCAACCGTCATTGGGCTTGACAGAAAAAAAGTTACCTTTCGGCTGGAAGCGCGCGATGATATAGAGGTGGTTTCTACCGGGATTCATGAGCGTGTGATAGTGAATCGGGAGCGCTTTGAGGAGAAGGCGTCCCGCAAACGTTCTTGAAAAAATCAGATGACATATTGACTTGAATCAAATGAGAAAACCAGGCGGTTTCCTGCGTCGGCAGGAGATCACCTGGTTTTTTGTTTTGTTGTTTGGGCTATTCTGCGGGCGGAGCCGTTAACCATTGGGAGAGAAGCGCAATCGCTGTTACCGCTTCCACAACAGGAAGGGCGCGCGGAACGATACAAGAATCATGACGTCCCGGTATCGCAAAGGGTTCTTGCCGACCGGTCGCTTTGTTTAATGTTTGTTGAACTGCGCCAACGGAGGGGGTGGGCTTGATACAAACGCGAAAAATCAGTGGCATACCGGAAGTGATTCCGCCAAGGATCCCCCCGTGATGATTGGTCTTGGTTTTGACAACGCCATTTTCTGAGAAAAAAACATCGTTGTGTTCCAGACCTGTCATTTCAGCAGCGGCAAAGCCGGCTCCGAATTCCAGCCCCCGTACTGCCGGAATGCCGAATAGCAAACAAGCCAGCTCATTTTCCATCCCCTGGAAAATGGGGGAACCGATTCCGGCAGGGACCCCGATTGCAATACACTCGATGATTCCGCCCACAGAATTTGAAGTTTTCTTTGCGTATTCGATTTCACGCGCCATTTGTTCTCCGCAGGCGGCGCTGAGTACCGGGAATTTTTTATTTCGCAAAGCGGAATATTCTGAAAGGTCCGGCGTAACCGGGTCGAACGGCACGTCCTGAATTCCATGTATTTGCGCAATATGTGCGGCGATGGTAATTCCTTTTCGTTTTAGAATTTGGTCGCAGATTGCGCCGGCAAAGGTAATGGGTGCGGTGAGCCTGCCTGAAAAATGACCGCCTCCGCGCGGATCTTCAAAGCCGCGGTAACGGCAGGAGCCGGTATAATCAGCATGTCCCGGTCGAGGACGCGTCTTGAATTGATCATAGTCTTTGGCACGGACATTTTGATTGGAAAAGATGGCGCAAAGCGGTGTTCCGGTTGTTTTCCCTCGGTAAAGACCTGACAGAATGGTTGGGTGATCCGACTCTGTTCGCGAGGTGCTTCCCGGAACGTTCTGACCTGGCGCCCGTCGCTTTAAAAACTCTTCCGCTTCTTTCAAGTCAATGGATTCTCCGGGCGGCAGGCGGTCTAAAACAACGCCGATTCCATTTCCGTGAGATTCTCCAAAAACGGAGAGAGAAAGACCGCTAAGGTAAGTCGATGACATGAGAGATTCCCCCTAAGATATGGTAGTCTTGATAAAAATCAGGGTAGCTTTTTTCGATTGCCTCTGCATGGGAGATGATGATTGGAGCAGAGGAAAACGCAGCAGCGACCGAAAGCGCTATGACAATTCGGTGATCTCCGAAGCTGTTGGCAATTCCACCCGAAAAACCGTCAATGCCGTCGATTACGATACAGTCGTCCGCTTTCTGAAGCTTTCCACCAATAGACGTTAGCGCTGCAACGATAGTAGAAAAGCGATCGCTTTCTTTGAGGTGTAAACGCTGGCAGCCGGTTATTTTAGAGCGTCCTTGGCACAGACATCCCAACAAAGCAACTGCCGGCGCCAAATCGGGACATTGTGAAATATCAAAGGTGAAAGGCGAAAGGGTTTGGGCGGGATAGATGGTCAAGTCGTTGTTTTTCCAACAAACAGAAGCACCGCAGTCTTCCAGAAGGGAAAAGAGAAGTTGATCTCCTTGTGCAGAATCGGGTCGAAGACCTGAAAGGGTGATCGGATTAGAGCCGAGACATCCAAGGATTGAAAAACAGGATGCTTGAGAGGCGTCTCCTTCGATAGGGTAACTGCATGGACGATATTGTTGATTTCCGGGCACCAAGAATCCGGTTTCGGTTTGATGGATCAGAATTCCAAATTGAGAGAGGAGCTCCAGAGTCATATGGACATATGGAGCCGATTCAAGAGGATTTAAAATGGTAATCTGGCTATCATCGGAAAGAAGGGGGAGAGCCAACAGAAGACCGGTAATAAATTGGGAGCTGATATTTCCGGCAATGGAATAGTTTCCCGGCTGAAGCTGTCCGGATACGGTAAAGGGGAGCATTTTGCCTGAGAAGGAAGCCCCGTTTGCTTGCAAAGGAGGGATATAAGGGGAAATGGGGCGGGAAGGAAGTCTTCCAGTTCCGTGATAAGTTGCAGTGACGCCGAGCGCCGCCAAAACGGGGATTAAGAAGCGGAGAGTGGAGCCGGATTCGCGGCAGAAAATGGTGCGTGGTTTTTTGCGGAAGCGTCCGCCGGTAACTGCAAGATAGCGATTGCCCGAAAGACAGAGGGCGCCCAGAGAGGAGATCGCTTCCTGCGTTGCTAAAATGTCGTCTGACGTTCGGTAGGGTGATAAAATGCTGGTGCCGTTAGCGAGCGCGGCAGAGAGGAGCGCACGGTGAGTATAGCTTTTTGACGGGGGCAGACTGATTGTGCCCGATGGAGTAAAGGGAAGACATTTCCGATTCATGAATATGCTCCTGTTAAAAATTCCCAGTAGGATTCCAACGAAAGGGGCAGGAGAAAACCTTTACCGATTTCGCGAATCAGAGCCAGGGTGACGCCTTCGTGTTGTCGCTTTTTGTCATTCAGACTGTTTTGATACAGGAGCTTTGGCGAAATGGTAATTTCCGTTGGCAAGCCGTATTGTTCCAAAGCAGCCCGCAATGCGCTGACAGTTCCGGGTTGCGTCAGACCGTATTGTTCGGATAATTCTGTAATCAATAACATTCCCAAAGATACGCTCTGTCCATGTGTATAGAGCTGGTAATGATAGATTTTTTCGATGGCGTGCCCGAGGGTATGCCCAAAGTTGAGGAGCATGCGGTTTCCGTTGTCCCGTTCGTCCTCTTCCACAAGCTGTTTTTTCCATTCAATGCATGAGGGGATTAAATGATTCAGCAATGTGTTTGTATCCTCGCTTTGAATTTGCTCAAGAAGACCGCTGGAGAAAAGAGCCGCGTATTTGATGGCTTCCGCCATTCCATCGGCCAGTGTTTCCTTTGAGAGGGTGGATAGCAGGGTGATATCGCAAAGAACCAGCTTGGGCTGATAAAAAGCGCCTGCGAGATTTTTACCGGACGGGATATTGACGGCTGTTTTTCCTCCAACGGAAGCATCAATTTGGGCAAGCAGTGTGGTCGGGATTTGGATATAATCGATGCCACGCAGATAGGTTGCAGCGGTAAATCCGGTCAAATCGCCTACCACGCCGCCGCCCAAAGCGATTAATACATCAGAGCGGGTAACCTGGTGCTTTGTCAAAAAATCGTAGAGCTTCATGACAGTTTCCATTTGTTTGGACAATTCGCCGGATGGGAAGACGAAGGAAAAGACAGAATATCCCGCCTTTTTGAGAGAGCGCCGCAGCGGTTCCCCGTAAAGGGGATAGACAGTCGAATCGGATACAATGACCATTGTGCCGGAAGGAACGATAGATTTTATCAGAGTTGCCGTTTGCAAAAGGAGATGGTTTCCGACTTGGATTGTGTAAGGGGATTGGGTGTGGATTGGTATTTTTTTCATAAAGTGTATTCCTCTTTCTGTGTTTATCTTATCTTATTTTTCTCGTTCCGTCAAGAGGAGTTCGCATAACAGTTGGACAAGCGGCATAGATATGAGATAGTGAAAAAGGCGAGGGGAGGCGTTGGTATGCGGGAGGATCTGGTATTTTTAGAGGCGATAGAAAGCTTGCCTACATCTATGCGGGAGCGTCTTGGAGCCATTCCGATGGAAGTGAAAAAGCGGGCGAGGGAAGTGCGTATTCGGGCAGGACGTCCTGTAGTCATTGAGCTTGGACAGGAGCGGTACTGTTTATCCGGCAGAACTTCTTCGGCGGAATTGGCTGAATGCTTTCGGGCGCTTTGCGGATATTCGGTGCATAGTCACACGGAAGAGATTCGGCAGGGGTTTTTGACTGTGAAAGGGGGACATCGTGCCGGGATTTGCGGAACGGCAGTCTATCAGGAGGATGTCTTATATAATGTGCGGGATATCAGTTCGATCAACTTGCGAATCGCACGGGAAATGATAGGAGTGTCCGACTCACTGTTTACGCAATTGGGTGGGCGGGTGGGAAAGCTGCTGCTGGTGGGCGCTCCGGCAAGCGGTAAGACGACTCTTTTACGGGATTGTGTAAGGAAACTGACCGGTTCGGTTTCGTTGATTGATACAAGAGGAGAGCTTGCGGCGTCGTTAAACGGCGTTCCACAAAAGGAAGTGGGGAACGCCGATGTGTTTTCCGGGTTTCGCCGAGCCGATGGAATGCTTTGTGCGCTCAGAACAATGGCGCCCGATTATATTGTCTGCGATGAGATCGGGAGTCGTGAGGACGCAGCGGCGGTGTCCGCCTGTGTGGGAGGAGGCGTGCAGCTGATTGCTACCGTTCATGCAGGCAGTCTGGCTGAGCTTTGGCAGCGAGAAGAGCTTCGAGCAATTTTAAAGACGGGTGCTTTTGAAACGTTGGTGTTATTAACTGGAAAATCAGCGCCGTGTAGGATTTCAAACATTTTCAGGGCAGGTGATCATTGTGCATGCAATGGGGGTACTATTTCTTATGATTTGTCCGATTTTCATCGGATTTTCTCTGTCGGCGACTCTGGTGCGGCGGAAACGGGAACTGCTCGCAATCATACAGATGATCGAATGGTTCTCCACCGAAATACGATATCAGGGGCGCGATTTGAATGAAAGTGTTGCTTTGGCGGCAGAGCGGCAGTCATTTTCGCAGCTTTCTTTTTTAAAAAAATGTGCTCCAATGCTTCAGGATACGCCGTTTCCGCAAGCGTGGGAACGTTCCGTCAGCGATTGGAAATGTGCATTAGAGGAAGGCGATTTGATTCACTTAAAATCCCTGTCGGGAGTCTTAGGGGCTTGCGATGTACAGGGTCAGCTGTCGGCGTTGGAACGAATTCAATCTGAATTCACACACAGTCTGGAGACGACTGCGGTGCAGCTGGAAACCAAGGGGAGGATGTTCCGTTCCTTGGGCATATTAGGAGGGATTGCGGTCGCGGTGATTGCGATATAACGTGGATTTTAGAAAAAGGATGGGAGAAGCATGGACGTTGATTTGATTTTTAAGGTGGCGGCAATTGGAATTATTGTGGCGGTACTCAATCAGGTGTTGATTCGTTCCGGACGGGAGGAGCAGGCGATGATGACGACCCTGGCTGGGTTGATCGTTGTGTTGATGATTATTGTAACTGAAATCAGCAGCCTATTTGATACCATTAAATCCCTGTTTGGATTTTATTGAGGTGGATCATGCTGTTTTCTGTGCTTGGCATTGCTATTGTTGCAGTGGCCGCTTGTGTGCTATTACAAAAAACAAACCCGGAATTTTCCATGGCTGTGGCTTTGATTACCGGTATTTTGATCTTTCTGTTTGTCCTGTCGAGTTTTACCCCGATCTTAGAGACCTTGGAATATTGGATGAACGAATTTCATTTGAATAATGTTTATTTTATGACGGTAATCAAAACGTTAGGCGTTTGCTATTTAACGCAGCTGGCTTCGGATACCTG
>CAKRVU010000038.1 GCA_934408835.1 uncultured Oscillospiraceae bacterium
GACCCCCAGTATTTCAACAACAACGCCGCTTATATTCAAGCGCACCCCGATCTTTACTGTCAAGAACGCGATCAAATGCTGGAAAAAATTATCGAGACGCCGCTGGAATATCAGCCCGGCACTAAAACGCAGTATTCTGATGTCGATTATATGCTGCTCGGCTTTATTGTAGAGGCAATCACCGGTCAGCAGCTCGATGAATATGTAGAACAAAATATCTATCGACCGATGGGACTCGATCATATTCTATACAACCCGCTGGAAAAAGGGTATTCGCCGGACGACTGCGCAGCAACTGAGCTGAACGGGAACACCCGCGATGGTCAGATTGAATTTAACAACGTGCGAGATTACACCCTGCAGGGCGAAGTGCACGATGAAAAGGCATATTATTGCATGGAAGGAGTCTCCGGACACGCCGGTCTGTTTGCAACCGCGGAGGATCTTGCCAGCTTGGCGCAAACAGTTCTCAATGACGGCGGCTATGGCACCACGAAGGTGTTTTCCAAAAATGTTGGCGAGTTCTTTACCTCAAAGAAAGACAGCAGCGCCGTTTGGGGTCTCGGCTGGTGGAGAGAGGGCGACGCAGGACGCCCCTGGTACTTCGGTATTCAGTCAGCGCGTTCTACTGTCGGGCACCAAGGCTGGACCGGAACCCTGACCCTGATCGACCCGGTCAATAACCTGGTCATGGTGCTTCTCACCAACAAAATCAATACTCCGATTGAAACAGAAGTCGGCGTCAACAGCTTTGACGGAAACTATTATACCACCGCCACATTGGGCGCTATCAGCAACCTGCTCTATCAGGCGATCAACCCCGCCTCTGTGAACGGCAGTAACGACAACTTAGAAGCTACTGACGCTCTTCTTGCCGATATGGCGAACGAAAAAACAAAGCTCTTGAACGACCCGGAAAACAGTGCAGTCAGCCAATCCTCTACTGACCCGTTGGTACGTGCAACTTATTCCATCATCCAGACAGTACTCGACCGTGCCGTAAGCAGAAATACTCCCCAAACTCTTGCCTATGCCGAGAAGGCTGTCCGGCGACTGAACTTCGATCGCGACAGCGAAAAAATCGAAGAGTTCAACGCCATTCTCCTTTCCCTCGGCGGCGACCCCTATCTGCCGGACGATCCGAATCCTAACCCGGAACCAACACCAGAACCAACGCCGGAGCCAACGCCAAACCCCGATCCAGCTTCCAACGATCCATCCAATCCAGAAAACGGAAATAACAACAGCAACGGAACCGGAATCGAATCAGAAAACAGCGCGAATACTACGAGCGATGAAAATAGCCCGTCAACCAGCGACCCCTACCACATCTTCGGCGCTCTTACTGCCGCCTTTCTGTCAATCGGCGCCATCGGAATAACCATCAAACGGAAGGAAGCAAAAACAGAGGAACCCCGCAAGAAATAACCCTAACAATTACCTCATTTTCTGTCCCAAACCTTCCTGACATAATAAAGCGTAACAAAATAACACGGCAGGGCACCATTCCCCGCCGTGTTATTTTGATCCAATCAAAAAAATTTTTTCAAGAGATAGCCCCTCTTTTTCTCTCCTACTCCCAAAACCAAGTCCCTTGCAAACAAATTGTCGTGTGCTGACTCCTCCTAAACGTCCTAAATCAGACGCTTTCGCAGTCGCTTTATCAGATAAGCGAAAGTATCTTTAACATCCTTTCAATGGCTTCCGCCGTACCCTCCAAACCGAACCGGGATGTGGAAAAGGTACAGTCGTACTGCTCTGCGGCGCCCCATTTCATTTCAGTGAAATAATGATAATAAGAAGCGCGCTGCCTGTCAACCCGCCGAATTGCTGATTCCGCCTCTTTCTCTGACAGTTGGTATTTTTCAGAAACACGCTTGACGCGATCAGAAAGCTCCGCGTTCAAAAAAACGGTGAGACAGTTTTTGTGGTGCTCCAAAACATAATCCGCCGCACGTCCGACCAAGATACAAGGCTGCTCAGAAACAAGGTTCCGAATCGCCTCAGCCTGTGCGGAAAATATCTGTTGCCGCGCCAACACACGCCGAAATTCCTCCGTTCTCCCGTGGAAAGAATCAATTGCCATATCCTCCTCCCACGCTTTGGAAGAAAGAAGCACCTCAGAAATCCCGCTGTCCCGAGACGCACGCTCGATCATCTCACGGTTAAAGCAGGCAATTCCCAGACGCTTTGCCAATAGCTGCCCTACCTTCTGCCCTCCGCTGCCGGATTGCCTTGAAATAGTAATCGCCAAGTGACTTATCATAATAACTTCCTCCTAATCTTTCCCATCTGTCTGCTACATCCAAAGCTGTGTATAAGGCGGTTTCCCGTTCTGTAAATAGACCCGCGGCACCCTCTTTGAAATCATACAGACAATTTCATATCCAATCGTACCAGCGTCTCTTGCCAACTCATCCGCCGTAATAGAACCACCGTAACGATCTCTTCCAAATAACGTAACTTCATCTTCTACCGCAGCATCGATTCCCGTCGCGTCCACCATCAGCTGATCCATACAGATGTTCCCAATGATTCTGGCGCGCTTCCCCCGAATCAGTACCTCTGCCCGGTTCGACAAGCTCCGCGAATAGCCGTCGGCATATCCCAACGGAACAGTGGCGACAACTGTTTCTCGGTCAGCACGCCAAGTGCGCCCGTAACCGACAGTACTTCCAGGAGGGATCACCTTTAACATGGAAATCACAGATTTTAATGACATAACCGGTTGCAATCGGGAATCTGTCACTTCCGCGCTGGGCGACAAGCCGTAAAGGGCAATCCCAATACGCGCGTAATCGAATCCGCCTCCAGCTCCCGTTAAAAGCCCGGCTGTGTTTTGGATATGTCGTCCCGACATCCCATCGGTGGCATCCTCAAAACGGCGCAATTGTTCCTCTGTAAACGCCCGCGCCGAAAGGTCTGTTGAGTCAGCATGACAAAAATGGGTAAACGCCCCCTCAACCAAAAGGTTTGACCAACGCAACTTGCCGGTATTCTTCAAATCGCTGGAAAACCCTATGCGGTTCATTCCGGTCTCTATCGCGATATGTACGGGAAGGATCAGATTCCTTTGTTTTGCTTGTTCGTTGAGCATTTGCGCATATTCAGGAGATAGCAGAGTTTGCGTCAGTCGGAAAGCATGCAGCCGTTCTGCTTCTTCGGGCGGCGTATAACCCAAAATCAAAATCATTCCCGAAATTCCGCCTTCCCGCAACTGCGCCGCTTCGTCTAAATTGGAAACCGCAAACGCCTCCACCGCCGCGTCTTTTTGCAAAAGGTGCGCAACCGGAAGAGCTCCGTGCGCATAGCCGTCCGCCTTTACTACAGCCATTGGCGACGCTCCCTGAAGCTTTTGCCGCAACAATTCAAAATTACTCCGCAAAGCGTCCAGGTCAATTTCAGCCCAACATCTTCTGGTATAATGCAAAAGGGTCCCTCCCGTGCAAGAATCTCAATCTTTCCATTCAGTTTTTGGTTTGTGATAACAACTACGTTTTTTCATATCATTCAATAAATTTACGTTTTTCCACCATTTCAACCGCTCTTTCCACAGATAGCTTGCCTTTTTATGCCGATTTTTCAGGATATTCTAATGTTTTTCAAACATTTCAACAAAAGATTCAACAATCCGGTTCTGTGAGAAAGAAGTTGTGTCAAATTCGATTTGCAAGATTGTAGGCGCATTCCTGCAAAAATCATGCCACTCCGCAATCGTCATAGTCGCTCCATCTCCGATGATAGGCGCGATCGCTTATCATACGATGCAGAAAAAACGCGGCTACAGAAGCAGCCATTGCAATACCGAGCAGAACCGACAAAGCAGAAATCATTTCTTTGGAATCCAATTTTTCGGTTTGTTTTGGTTTCATCATCATTTTCCCCCATTCCCTCCAAAAACATTCTAACTTCATAATAGTATACAATCCGGGTGAAGTCAATGGCGGACAGGAATTTTACATTTATGAAATAAAAAAGGGAGGTTTCATCTGTTTTGCTGTAAAATTTGCAACAAAAACCGCCCCCCTTTTGCGGGAGGCGGCGGATCGTTTTCTATCGTCAAGTTCGTTGGAATAGGATTTGTGAATCTGTGAAAACCAGCAATCAAAACCCTAAACATGCCAAACCCAAACATCAATGAAGTTGTTCATTTTGTTTTTGGCAGATTGACAGAAGTGCGCCACGTATTATTGCGGGTGAACACTGAAGCTGTACTCGTTGCCTGATTTCACAAGAACAAAACTAGCGTTACCCATTTCCGCATAGTTGGTGACAGATTCTTCTGAAATACCGCTGCTCAGAGACTCTTTTAATTGTTCCAGATCGCCTGAAATGCTCAAATCTTCCAAGATGATGCCGGCTATTTTGGCAAAATAGGGACTGCCGCTTCCGGTCAGATTGACATTATAAAGAGCGTCCGTTGTCTCATCGCACAGACAAGAAATGGTATAACTCCCCAAATCAGGAATCTCTACAATCAACCGCTTCATCGTTTTTCCTTGAACGGTATTTCCCGACTCAACCGTGTCCACAGTTGCCTCCAATTTCACAGTAGCGTCCACGCTGACGCCCGTCTCAAACGAGGTGAAGCTTTCATCGAAGCTGGAGAAGGAAGGCGCCTTTTGTGAGGTGCATCCAATCAACAACGCACAAGAAACACAAGCTGCCAACATTATCACAAACAGTTTTTTCATTTTCATCAGTAAAATCCCCCTTTTCTTTTTATTATACCAAAAAAAGGAATCCCACGCAAGAGTTATTTCAGGAAAAATGAAGATAACGATTGCAAATCTTCCAGATAAAAACCTGCAAAAAAGAAAAAATGCTTGACAATCAGAGTTTTTATAGTATACTGATAATATTGAAATGAATATTACAAAATCAATCAGGGGTGCCTTTGGCTGAGAGAAAGAATTGTCTTTTAACCCTTTCACCTGATCCGGTTAACGCCGGCGTAGGGAGTATTGTTGTGTGCTGCATACAAGTTCTCTTTTCGCTCCGGCGTTCAGAGAACTTGTTTTTTATTTGGAGGGATGCGTCTTGAAAAAACGGACAAAACAACTATTGCACCTGATATTGCCGCCTGCCTGTACGATTGCCGTATTGCTGGCAGTTTGGCAAGCTGTTTGCAGCGCGGGGCTGGTTCCGAGCTTTCTCCTCCCCGCTCCCTCCGATGTTTTGTCGGCGTTTATCAACGATTTTTCCATTTTGACAGAGGACGCCGCCGTCACTTTATTAGAGACATTTTTGGGACTGGGCGCCGGCATTTTAACCGGAACTGCCGTTGCGCTTCTCTTTGAGCGATTCAAGCTCCTCTACCGGTGCTCCTACCCTCTGCTCATCGTCAGTCAAACCATCCCTTCCATCGCCATTGCTCCCCTGCTAATCCTTTGGATGGGTTACGGCATACCATCTAAAGTCGCCCTGGTTGCAATTATGACCTTCTTCCCCATTTCCATCGGGTTGTTAGACGGTTTCCATTCCTGCGATCCGGACGCTGTTGACCTGTTCCGCGCAATGGGCGCTACAAAAACACAGATACTCTTCCGGTTGCGACTCCCCTCCGCAGTCCCGTCTTTCTTTTCGGGTCTGACTATTTCTGTCTCCTACTCTATCGTTGGCG
This sequence comes from uncultured Oscillospiraceae bacterium, assembly GCA_934408835.1. GTDB lineage: Bacteria > Bacillota > Clostridia > Oscillospirales > Ruminococcaceae > CAKRVU01. The sequence continues at coordinate 5,624 of CAKRVU010000038.1, forward strand.
CAGTCATCGCCGAGTGGCTTGGAGGAAATCACGGACTTGGCGTTTATATGACGCGGGTTCGAAAAAGCTATTCGTTTGATAAAATGTTTGCGGTGATTTTCCTAATCGCCCTATTGAGCTTGATTTTGGTATTGTTGGTTCACCTGTTGGAGAAAAAATGTACTCCATGGGTACAACGGGAAAGGAATTGATGGAATGAAAAGGATCATCTCTCTTTTGCTCTGCTGCGCTTTTGCTCTGATAACAACCGGATGTGATACAGCCTCGTCCGCCTTTGAGATTACCGTCGTATTGGACTGGCTGCCCAACACCAACCACACTGGAATTTATGTTGCGCAGGAGCTGGGCTATTTCGCAGAGGAAGGACTGACAGTTACAATACAGTCGCCTCCGGAAGATGGCGCTACCCCGCTTGTCGCAGCCGGCACAGCCGATTTCGGTATTGACGCGCAGGACGCTCTAGCCTCTGCTTTTGCCAGAGAAGACCCCCTTCCGGTAACCGCAGTGGCAGCTCTTGAACAGCATAATACCTCCGGGCTGCTTTCACCGACAAGCTGCGATATCACCCGCCCAGCTGATCTTTGCGACCACCGCTATGCCTATTCGGGGCGCCCAACGGAAGAAGAAATTTTAAAAAGTCTGGTCGAAGAGGACGGCGGCGATTTTTCGCAAGTGGAACAAATCCCGTCCACTGTAACTGACATCAGCAACGCCTTCGCGCCCGGCGGCGTCGACTGTATCTGGGTCTTCTATGGCTGGGACGGAATCGCAGCGCAACAGATGGGAATCAATTGTAACTATCTTCCCATTCGTGATTACAACCCTGCGTTTGATTATTATACTCCCGTTCTGATTGCGAACAACGCGTTTTTAGAGCAGCACCCCGAGGAAACCAAGCGCTTTTTGAGCGCCTGTCAGCGCGGATACCAGTATGCGGCTGTGTACCCTGAGGAAGCGGCGGCCATTTTGCAGAAGGCCACGCCTGAAACCGACAGTACACTACTGCTGGAAAGTCAAAGATACATGTCCGCCCAATATCAGGAGGATTCCATCCCGTGGGGTTATATGGATCCGGATCGCTGGAACGCCTTTTATCAGTGGCTGTGGGAAAACCAGGTCATCGACTATCCGATTCCAGAACACTTTGGGATGACAAACGGGTATCTGCCATGAACAAAGAACATCAATCTGTCCTGCAAATTAAAAACATTTCCAAATCGTTTGCCGATCAAAGCGTTTTAAAGGGAATCAGCTTTGACTTGCAACCGGGTGAAACCATCGGGATTTTGGGAAAGAGCGGAGCAGGTAAAAGCACCCTTTTCCACATTGTGGCCGGACTGACGCTTCCCGACGACGGCGAAATCATTCTGCACGGACAATCGGTTACCGGACGCCCGGGAAAGATTCATTATATGCTGCAAAAGGATTTGCTCCTCCCTTTTTATAAAATCATTGATAACGTCTCCCTTCCTCTGCGAATTGCCGGAGTATCCAAACAGAAGGCGCATAAAATGGTGCAGCCACTTTTTGAGTCGTTCGGACTGTCCGGAACGGAGAATTTTTATCCGTCTCAGCTTTCCGGCGGAATGCGACAGCGCGCCTCTTTGCTGCGGACTTATGTCAACTCCAACGGCGTGTTTTTATTCGATGAACCTTTTTCCGCTTTAGACGCAATTACCAGACGGTCGCTGCAGCAATGGTATTGTTCTATTGCCCGAGAAATGAAGTTTTCCACCCTGTTAATTACACATGATATTGACGAAGCCCTTTTTCTTTGCGATCGTATTTTGATTTTGGAAAACGGGACACTTACCGCCCGCATTCCATTGCCGGAGCACACTTCTGATTTTTTGTTTTCGCCTCAATATCTGCAATATAAAAAGGAAATCTTAGAAAGATTGCAGACGTCAAGGTAAAAGCGTTTTTTCGCGTCTCACAAAATGGTTGGGAACGCTTCTGTTTTGATAACGGTTTAAAAAAGCCGGGCTGCGCAATAAAGGCGTCCCGGCTTTTTTCTTGAACTATTATTTTCTGTTTGCGCTGTGTACACCAGCTTGAGTCCAAGCCCTAGCTGTTTTATAGATGTAGCGTATCAGCGTTCTGTTCCGTTTATGTAGTAGTCTCAATCGTCAGCACAGCAGTGAAGAAAGAAGATGGGAAGAAATCGGCAGAGAGGATACGCTTCCGTGAGGCAGTACGATGAGAGAATAAAGGCAGAAAAAGACAACGGCAGCCAAGCACAAAAGCGCGAGCGCCAGAATGGCTGCGATTGTCAAAAATTTCTGAGTGGGATAATAACGTCGTGCGGACAATGCCAAAACAGCGACAACCAGACTCAACAAAACGGCAGGGATGCCGATTGCCAATGATATCACGTCAAAAGGATGCGCCAAAAGGGGGTTCGATTTCCAATAAACCAACGCCAAAACGAGGTTGGAAATCAGAAGATAGAAAGAGGGAACCCACCGAATTCTACCGATCATCCAGCAGCCGGCCCCCGAAAGAGCCAGAAAGGGAACTCCGACGATCAAGGATATTACAATAGACGCTCCGTCCGGATTGCCCAACAGAGTCAAAAAGTACAGCAATAAAATAACAAGATGGAATCCGCAGGCAAGATATCCAATTGCGATGACAGATCGATTTTTCATATAAAGCTCCTATGTTGAAATGGTATGATGTATGCTGCGGCGAATCGGCACGGCGCTGTTTTGCTGTATCTGCGCCAGAAGACGGGAAGTCAGTTTCACACAAGCTTCCAGCGAATATTGAATATCGCAGGCAACAGAGGTCTGTTGACAAAGGTAATCCCGGTAATGCCCTTCCAAAAGCAGCAACGCGCCTTTATCCGGCTGGTTTTGGCGCAAGCGGTCTGAATCCATCCATTGCTCGCACAAATTGCGATGTTCCTTTAAAAAACGATTTAATTTCGACTCATAACGAATATGCTCCGTTATCCCCCCGTTAAAAGAAGGAGAATGTGCATAGCAGAAAAAGTCACACAAAAAATGGCAAATAACGCCCAAACGGTCTGCAATGAAAACAAGCTCGCATTTTTCCCATCTACAACGAGAGATTTCATTAACC